>NZ_JAMYKV010000030.1:0-82069 GCF_040317535.1 Mesorhizobium sp. M1409 | reverse complement strand
TGCCTAGGGTAAGTCTTTGTCGCAGAAGCATTTTCCCTGATTCGGAGCCCCGATGCACCTCAACTCTGTGAGATATTCGGGCTAGGCGATTTGTCGCGATCCCTTGAGCCACGCCCGCAACGTTGGATTGGTCTGGGACCAGTCAACTCAGAACATCCGTGGCCTTGTGCGGATATTCGACGCCATCGGCGAACACCACGTCGGACTCTGAATTGTCCGTACGCAGCGCCAATATCGCCTGGTAGGCGGGCGAGCTGTACCAGTTACGCGCATGCTGCCTGTCGGGAAATTCGATGATGATCAGGTGGCCCGGCCAGTCGTTCTCGATCACCTCCACATCGCCGCCATGAACCAGAAACCGGCCGCCGAAAGGCTTAAGCGTGGCATCGATCTTGTGCAGATATTCGACGATCTGCGGGCCCATCGTGGCCTGGCGCATATGGGCAACGGCGTAAGCGGTCATGATTTGTATTCCCTTTGTATCGAAGCCGACCAGCTGGCCTCGCAACAGCAATCTGCTCAAACGTTGAGCGCAAAGCGATTACGTCCGAGGTAATGGAATACGCGCTATCGGTCGCGCGTGTCGCTTCCGTGGTGATTCGCAAATGCTCTGTCCGGCAGTGCTGTTGCAATTGGAGCGCTAACAATGGGAATTCGTTATCTCGCGCGGGCCATGGACCGGCACGGTGAGTGACACGGGCAGCTGGTTTTTGTAACGTCACATCGACTATGAGGTGTAGCGGAAAGGAAAGTCCGATCCATTCGACCGTTCTGAAAATCGAAAAGTCCTGGATAGACGCGCAACCCTGCGCAGGAAACAGCTGACACGACATGGCCGGGATCATCGAACCGACACCTCTCATCACGGTCATAACGCCGACCCACGATCGGCGCGAATCAGTGTTGCGCGCCGTGGAAAGCGTGCTTTCCCAGAGCATGCCAAGGCTCGAGCATATTGTCGTTGACGATGGCTCGACCGATGGAACCGAGGCGGCGCTCGCCCGCATTCAAGACCCGCGGCTGATCTATGTCGGCGCGAAATGGCGAGGCGCCAACGCCGCCAGGAATGCCGGCATCGAGCGAGCGCGGGCGCCCGTGGTGACGTTCCTCGATTCGGACGACGTCTACCTGCCGCACCGGCTTGAACGGACCCTGGCCTGCTTCGATGACAATCCGACACTTCAGGTGCTGATCAGCTCTTTTGTCTCCCTGAAGGGCAACCGCGCCACCAATTGCGTCAACCGCGACGCATTCGTGAGCCCGACGATGCTGGAACGAACGCTGGTCGCGCAGACGATCTTCATCGCCGGCTCCGCGATAACCGCCCGTCGCGAGGCCTTGCTGGGCATTGGCGGCTATGACAGCGACATCACCCGGATGCAGGATCGCGAATTGCTGCTGCGGCTTGCCCGCCGCCATGGCGCGCGTTTGTCCGAGGACATCGACTGGACGAAATACAATTCGGAAAACTCGATTTCGGGCCGCCGTAACGGCTATGTCGAAGCCTATGCGAACCTGATGGGCAAACATCCGCATATTGCCGACGCCTACCCGCATATTCCGCCCTACATGATCTCGCGGCAGATTATCGCCGATATCCTCCGAGGCCGGATACCTCAAGCATTTGAGGGCTACATGGCCAATCGCTCGTCGACAGCGCTCGGCTACTCGTTGCCGGAGCTACTGCACGGCTATGTCCATGGCCGGCGCTGGCGCCGCGATCTCTACAACGAGTTCCGCGACAAGTTTGGCGCCCGACCGGCCTGATTGCATGTCGCCCAAAAGTGTCCAGCGGTTTTGGGACAACGACATGCACGACAAGTCACGGCAAGCTCACCGGTCGAGTTCCGGAAAATACGGATCTGACAGGAACCGCCTGTCCCGCTCGCCTTGCAGACAGTCTATCGGCGTGGCCGCGTCGACGGGGATGATTCTCGCCTTGTTCTGAATGCCGCTTACTTCGAGGATCAGCTTGCGCCGGATGGCCGTCGAAAATTCGGCGGCCGCATAGATCGGCAGCACGAAGGAACCGGGGCCCCCGGTCACGCACTGCGCATAATACTGGTCGAGATGACTGAAGGTGGGCGATGGGCTGATCAGGATCGGCAGGCCATTGACGACGATGCCTTTTGCGGTCGCCGCATCGCGCGTCGCGGTGACCGGCGGCCCGATATTGTTCGGACCGTCACCGGAAATATCGATGACGCTGCGTTCGCCCTCGAAGGACGTGCGATCGAAAAGCTCGGTGCCGAAGGCCAGCGCACCGGAAATCGAGGTGCCGCGGAAGCTCCGGAACGGGCGGGCCGCAACCTTGTCGGCAAAGCTGTTGGCGCTCTCGGCGCTGTCGATGATCTGCCAGCCGATGACCGCGTCGTCGCGCACCGTGCCGGCCCATTCGAAATAGGTGAGCGCGATCCGGCCCGTGGGGCCGGCGCGAACAGCCTTGATAAAGTCGGGATGCCGCAGCGCCTCGACATAACCGGCGCGCTGCAGGGCGAACTCCTTCTCGTCCATCGATAGCGAGATGTCGACCGCCAGCACCAGCTCGACGTCGACGGCCAGCGCATCCGGCGGCGAGGCGGCGGCCTGGGCGCAGGCAAGACAGGCAAGCAGGCGCAGAGCATCAAGCATGGCCGTGGCCAGGGTTGTTTCTCCCGACAAGCTTGCTGCGCGATCACGGCAAAATAAAGCTTTGCACCCCTCGCCTGGATATCAGCTTACTTTCTCGCGGCGAGCGACGGCAGGCGGCGGTTCGATCGCGCCGGCCCTGACGCGGGCGGGCTTCAGAGCTGGAGCGCCGGAATCCTTGACGATCGTCAACGCGCGAGGAAAGAACTGATTGTTGTGCTGGCCCTGCCCGATGTTGAGGATCGCAGTCCCAGGCAAACGCTTCTCGAGCATCGTCAGCACCCGCCGTAGCGACGGGCCGTCGAACGCATCCAGCGCTTCATCGATGATCACCCATTTCGGCCGCCGCAAGGCGAGCCTGGCGAAGGCCAGCGAGCGCTGTTCGTCATCGCCCAGCTCGTGGTCCCAGCGCCCGGCGCGGTCGAGCGACGACGACAGCCGTTCGAGACCGACCTCTGCAAGCACCGCCGAAATGTCGGCATCGCTCGCCGGCGCGGCTCCATTCGGATGATCAAGCACCTCGCGCAACGTACCGACCGGGAAATAAGGGACGCGCGGCACGAATATTGGGGGTTCCCCCGCCGGCAAACTGATCCGTCCGCTGCCCCATGGCCACAGGCCGGCAATGGCGCGGAAGAACAGCGTCTTGCCGGCGCCCCGGTCGCCGGTGATCATGACGCGCTCGCCGGGGCGGATTTCGACATGCTGGTCGGCCAGCCTGGTGCAGCCCTCCGGCGAGGCCACTTCGAGCTTCTCGAAAGTCAGGCTGCCATTGGCGTTTTCGCCAAAGGCGATGCGCCTCTCCGTGTCGTGCAGCACATCGGTTTCGTCGAGCGCGATGCGGAAGTCGGCGACGCGCATGAGCGTGGCGCGCCAATCGGCGATACTGCCGATGTTGTTGATGAACCAGCGCAAGGACGAGTGAACCTGGTTGAAGGCGCCCACCGCCATCATCAGTCCGCCAAAGCTGATATCGCCTGAGAAATAGACCGGCGAGGCGACCAAGATGGGTGCCACGACCGTGATCCAGCCATAAGTGTCGGTCACCCAGGCCAGGTTGATCTGGGCGCTGTAGATGCGCCGCATGGCGCCGAGCACCGTGCCGAGGTCGAGTTCGAGCCGTCGCCTGGCGTCGGCCTCGCCATGGTACAACGCAATGGCATCGACATTTTCGTTGACGCGCACCATCGAGGAGCGCAGCTCGGCTTCGCGCGTGTAGCGGTCGCTGTTCAGGCCGATGAGCGGGCGTCCGACCAGCCAGCTCAACCAGGAGGCGGTGCCGGCATAAAGGATGGCAGCCCAGACCATGTAGCCCGGTATGGCCAGCGCGGTCCCGCCGATGTGGAACACGAAGCCCGAGGACAGCTCCCACAGCACGCCGACGAAGGATACGAGCAGGATGAGCGACTGCAGCAGCCCGACACCGAGGTCGGTCGACAGGTCCGAGAGGTGCGCAGCATCCTGCTGCATGCGCTGGTCGGGATTGACGCCGATGGCGCCTGCATTGGCCAGCCGGAAGGCGCGCGCGGGCCTCGTCCACTGGTCGATCAGGTCCAGCGTCAGCGCCTGGCGCAGCCTGAGCCGGATCATCTGGTTGAGCCAGGTCTGGCCGACATTGAGCACCAGCAGCCCGCCAGCAATGGCCGCAAAGACGAGAAGCTGGTGCAGGAAGGCCGCCATGTCGCGGCGCGCGAGCGCATCGTAGAAAGGCTGATTCCAGCGGTTGAGGAGAATCTGGCCGATCGACGTTGCAATGATCACGGCCATGATGCCAACCGATGTCCAGAGCAACCACTTGCGAACCGGCGATCCCGCCAGCGCCCACCTGATCGTCGCCACCTGATCGCTCAGGCTGCTGGCTTCAACCGCCACGGCAACCGGCTGAACGGTGGCGGCATAGTCCGGTTGATCAGCCATGGCCGGGGTCCTTGCGTTCAGTGCTGAAACCGGTTGGAGAGACTTGAAGGCATCCGTCGTTCAAATGGACTGCCAGATGCGCTGTCAAGATGCGCTGTCAGTCCACTTGCGACAGATAGGCAGGGAAACGACGCCAGGCACTCTTGCCGTGATCACGAAGCCGTCACCCGCGCAACCGATGGCTTGGCATCCCCGGGCTCATTTCGGCGGCCGAGCCGGGTTGCGCCATGCGGCGACAGCACCGGCACGAAGACGCGGCGCGAGGCGCGCTGGGCGACCGGCACGCCTTGATAGAGCCGCTTCTGTGCCTCGACGACGATGACCCCGGAAAAGATCGGCCATAGCCGCCGGCCGACGCGTTCCAGCACATTATGGAACCGCATCATGAAGCGCCGCCGCGACGGCGGAAAGAACAGCGCATCGGACCATGAGGCGGGCGTGAAATTCGCCTCGCGCAGCAGTTCGGTCAGCTGGCCGCGCGAGAAAGGCCGGCCATTGCCGAACGGCGTGTGCTCGAAGCGCGCCCAGACGCCGCGCCGGTTGGGCACGACGATGACGACCCGGCCCGCCGGCGACAGCACACGCCAGATCTCGTTCAGCGTCTCACGCGGGTTCTCGACATGTTCGAGCGAATGGACGAGCAGCATGCGGTCGATGCAGGAATCGACCAGCGGCAACTCCTCGTCGAAGACCAATGCCGTCGCCGTCGGCCCCGTCGCCGGCCACACCACCGCGCCCTGCGTTGCCGGCATGAAGGCGAAGACCCGCTCGGCATCGGCGCCGAAGCGCTCCAGCCAAGGCAAGGTGTAGCCGAGACCGACCAGCCGCTCGTTTGGCACGGCTGCCCATATCGACGACAACGCCATGGTGATCGAATGCTCGGCGAACCGGCCGAGCGTTGTCGAATAGAAGGAGCGAAGATCGACGATGTCGGAATGCATGGCAGGGATGTAGCCGTGATATCGTCGGGTTTCAACAAAAGGCCTTGATGACCGGATGACATCCGCGAGCCAGCGCCCTATGTCTGCGGCGATTCCCGCATCGGCCCGAAAATCGGTTTCGATTTCGGAAAGCACGATGCAGCAGATAAAAAGTGTCAGAGCGTCCTTTGTGCGTCCAACTGGACGCACAAAGGACGCTCCAACGGAGAGATGCGATGCCGGTCGAAATCGAACAGTTCATGTGCCGCACCGACAATTTTGGCGTGCTGGTGCATGACCCCAAAAGCGGCCAGACCGCGATCATCGACGCGCCCGAGGAAGCGCCGATCCTGGCCGCGCTCAAACGCACCGGCTGGACGCCGACGATGATCCTGACCACGCATCATCATGCCGACCATGTCGAGGCCAATCTGGCGCTCAAGGCGCGCTTCAAGCTGCGCATCGTCGGCCCGGAAGCGGAAAAAGCCAAGATCCCCGGCATCGACGAAACCGTCGAAGGCGGCTCGGTTCTTCACCTTGGTGATGAAAAGATCGAGGTGATCGCCACGCCCGGCCACACAGCCGGCCACGTCTCCTACTATTTGCCTGGATCGAAAGTGGCGTTCACCGCCGACACGCTGTTTGCGCTGGGGTGTGGGCGGCTGTTCGAATGCAAGCCGCCGATCATGTATGATTCGCTGAAGAAACTGGCGGCGCTTCCGGCTGAAACGGTCGTCTATTGCGGCCACGAATACACGCTCTCCAACGCTCGTTTCGCGCTGACCGTCGACCCGACCAATTCGGCGCTGAAGGAACGCGCCGCCAAGATCGAGGCGCTGCGCACCGCCGACAAGGCGACGCTGCCGACGACGATCGGCGAGGAACTGTCGACCAATCCCTTCCTACGCTGGCACGATCCGGCGATCCGCAAGCATCTTGGGCTGGAGAAAGCCTCGGACGCCGAGGTCTTTGCCGAAATCCGCAAGCGCAAGGATAATTTCTAAAGCCCGGTGGTATCCTCGAAGCCATGACCAGCTCCGCCGAAATCATCGCGACGCTTGGCCTGAAACCGCATCCGGAAGGCGGCTGGTACGCCGAGACCTTTCGCGATGACGCCGGCGGTGCGCGCGGTCATTCGACCGCGATCTATTTCCTGCTGGAACGGGATCAGGTTTCGGCCTGGCACCGGGTCAAGGACGCCGCCGAGGTCTGGCACTTCCATGCCGGCGCCCCGCTGGCGCTGGCGATGTGGGAAGAAAGCAGCGCCGTTGTCGAGCAGGTGCTCGGCATCGATCTCGCAGCCGGCGAGCGGCCGCAGATCGTCGTCCCGGCAGGCTGGTGGCAATCGGCGCGCAGCCTGGGCGAATGGACGCTGGTCGGCTGCACGGTCGCACCGGGTTTTGACTTCGCCGCCTTTGAGCTGGCAGCACCTGGCTGGCAGCCGAAACAACCCTAACGCAACAAGAACCCAAGCGTGATCGCGAGCTGGGCCGCGCAGTAGAGCACCCAGACGGCAAAGCGCATCCAGGCGCGGTGCGGCGAGATGGCGGCCACCAGGAATTTCTCCGTGGCGAGCAGACCGTCCGATGCCATGAACAACATGGCGCCGCCGATAATCCAGACGCTGCTTGTCGTCAGCGCCGAAACGCCCATCGCCAGGATCGCAGCGACATAGACGGCGATCGGAACGCGCAGGCCGGGGCCGACGCGTCGCCACAGCGCCGCCAGCATGACGATCGCAAACACCGCAATGGCCAGCGCGATCGCCCCACGCCACGATTCGGCGCCCAGCAATTCCAAGCCGCCGCCGCTGCGCAGGAACAGCACGACATAGACTATATGGGCGACGAGAAAGCTGGCCAGCCCGCCAAGAAAGGCCTTTTCGCCGTCGCGCGACAGGAAGGCGTCGCCAACGGCGCTGATCGCGAGCGCGGCGACCAGCAGCAGCGGCCCGCCTTGCAGCGCCGCCAGCACGGCAAGCATCGCCACGGCAAGCGTCTTTGCCGCCGAGCGTGCGAGCGTCGGCGGCATGCCAAGCGTGAAGGCGTAGATCACCGCGGCCGCCAGCGAAAAGATCAGCGTCGCGTTGGCGTTGGCGTCAATGCCGCCCGGGAACGGCATCGTCATGCCCCGGCTCTGCTTTCGGATGCCCCGGCTCCGCTCTCGGTCACGGCGGGCTTGCGCAGGAACAGCGACTTTGCCGCCAAGGCCGCCCCGCCGGTGATGAGCACACAGGCGGCGACGATGCGCAGCGATGGCTCGGCGACACCGGCCGCGATCAGCACCAGCGTCGACAACAGCGGTGCGGCGTAGCTTGCGGCACCCAGTACCTGGATGTTGCCGCGTTTGACGCCGATGTCCCAGGCATAGAAGGCAGCACCGACCGGCATCAGGCCAAGGCCAAGCACGGCCAGCCACTGCCCGGCGTCGTCAGGCAGAACCGTTTGTTCCAGCGCCAAGTGGCAGGCGAGCGACAGCACCGCGGTCGCGGCGCAGAACCAGGTGACGATGCCGGTCGGCACCGACGGAAAGCGCCGCGACAGCAGCGAATAGGACGACCACAGCACGGCGCAGACGGCGGCCATGGCATAGCCGAAGGCGTAACGGGCGTCGAAGGCCAGCCCACCGCCCTTGGTGACGATCAGCACGGTACCTGCAAGGCCGAGCAGCGCGCCGACGACATGGTTCCAGGCAAGGCGCTCGCCCGGCATCAGCGCCGAGCCAAGCACGATCAGCAAAGGCCACAGATAGGCGATCAGGCTCGCCTCCACCGCCGGCGCATTGCGCAGCGCGGTGAAGTAGAAGAAATGGTAGCCGAACAGGCCGGCAATGCCGATCAGCCAGACTTGGCGAGGGATTTCCTGGCCCTTGTCGGGCGCCGGCATGAACAGCCGCGCGACGAGCCCGACCCCGGTGCCGATCGAGAAGGTGATCGCCGACAGCAGGAACGGCGGCACCTGGCCCGACCTATCGGTGAGCAGCGCCAGCAGCGCCCACATGGCGACCGCCGAAAAACCGATCAGCGTTGCGCGCGCCATTCCATCTCCAGTGGCGCGCGTATGGCGCCTGCCCTACTGTACTGCCTCGAAACGCCTGGCGCTGATGGTCAAGGTGCCGATCTGCGTGCCCACCGTGGCGTGGATCGGCGCATATACGCCAGTTTGGCCGAGCGATGCAAACGTCACCATCATGCGGCTGCGGTTCTTAAGATAATTCAGCGCCTTGCGGCCCCTGCGGTAGCCCGCCACCGGCTCGAAGCCCATTCGGCAGGTGATGGTGTCGCCCTTGTAACCCGGCACCGAGATCGTGCCCTTCGAAGCGTAGGTCAGTGTCAGATCGGCACGCATCTCGCCGTCATAGAACCTCACCGTGCGGCCACAGACCTGGTCGAGACTGTCGGCATGGATGACGGTGGCGGCCAGCGGATCGAGCACGGAGACCAGATCGCCGGCACCGATCGGCACCCAGCTCTTGGGGTCGCGCTTGCCCGGCGCCGGGACGACCCGCGTCGAGGTGACCGCGCCATCTGCAAAGCGGATATCGACCGTCGATGCCTTCTTGCCAGAGGTGTAATCGGCACGGAACGCCCGCGGCACCATCTTCTTGCCCGAAATCGTGCCTTTCGACGAGATCGTGCCGCGCGTGTCGTCGAACAGCCTGGCCAGACCCGCGGCGGTAACGCTGCCTTCGATCGCGTAGGCGCCGTTCTCATAGTGGCTGGCAAACGTCGATTTCGCTATCGAAAGACCAAGGAACGACACTGTGTACTCACCCTTAAACGACTGTGGCGAGGCAGCAGAAACGGCGGACGGCAAGGCAATGGCGAGCAGGGCAGCAAGGGCATGGCAACGAAGCATGGCGGGATCTGGTCCTTGATTTTCGGCCGGAGGCGGGCAACTCCGGTCTGGCATGTCCCTATGAGACCGCTTATAGGGTGAATTCCGGCCTTAATATGAAATGCCGGGCGCGTCCGTGGGGAAGCCGGTGCTTGACGCCTCGGCGAAATGCAACTATGGAACGCCAACTTTTTCCATAAGGCCGCCTGACCAGAACCGCGCGCCACCCGGCGTGGGCACAAAGGTTTGGCAGACCCCGAGAACTGAAGGTTAGAACCATGTCCCGCACCTGCGAACTCACTGCCAAGGCAGTCATGTCCGGCAACAATGTGAGCCACGCCAACAACAAGACCAAGCGTCGCTTCCTGCCGAATCTCGTCAATGTGACGCTGATTTCGGAAGCGCTGAACCAGAATGTGCGCCTGCGCATTTCGGCCAACGCGCTGCGTTCGGTCGAACATCGCGGCGGTCTCGACGCCTTCCTGGCCAAGGCCGACGTCAAGGAATTGTCGCAGCGCGCCCGTCTGTTGAAGAAGCAGATCGCCAAGAAGATCGCCGAGCAGCCCGCTGCCTGATATCGTTTAAAGGCGGGGGACGAACCGCCCTGGCCAACCTCTTGTTGGCCTTGGGCATCGGATGGAACCCGCAAGGTTTCGGCAATCCGGTGCTCAAATACGAAGCGAGCATCGCCCGGATGGGCATGATGCTCCGCTGGTTCCATTACCCAGGATAAAAAAATGACTTCCTTCTCGCGATACCTGCCATTCGTGGCCGCCATGGCGCTTGTCGTCGTGGCGTCGAACATTCTCGTGCAATTCCCGATGCAGGGCCAGATCGGCGGCCTGTCGCTGGCCGACCTTTTGACCTGGGGCGCCTTCACCTACCCCTTCTCGTTCCTGGTCACCGATCTCGCCAACCGCCGCTACGGGCCCACCGTGGCGCGCAGGATCGTCTTTGTCGGCTTCATGACGGCGGTGGTTTGCTCGATCCTTGTCCCGCCCTTCCTGTTCCGCCACGGCCTGATCGAATTCGAGACCGCCGCCGACCGGCTGGTGCGCATCGCGGCGGCGTCCGGCGCGGCGTTCCTTTCCGCGCAACTGCTCGATGTGACCGTGTTCAACCGGCTGCGCCGGCAGAGCTGGTGGCGGGCGCCGATCGTCGGCACGCTGGTCGGATCGGTGTTCGACACCGCGGTGTTCTTCACCGTCGCGTTCTCGGCCGCGTTTGTCCTCGCTGGTCCGAACGACAGCTTTGCGCTTGAAACCGCACCTTTGATGGGCGTCTTCCATATCGATGCCATGCGCTGGGTTTCCTGGGCGCTTGGTGACCTGTCGGTGAAGCTGATCATCGCGGTGGTCGCACTCATCCCCTACCGGCTGCTCGCCACCCGCTGGAGTCAACCGGCAGTCACGGCTTAAACCATGATCCCGAAAAGTGGGACCCGGTTTTCGGAAAAGATAATGGTCGGACAAAGGCCATGATTCCGTGGGTCCAGATAGACTCCGCGAGGACCCCGGATGGCGCACAGGAGCTTCGCCTCAAGCGGCGTGGCACCGAATTCTCGATCATGCTCGGCACCAACGAGCTGATGAACAGCCGTCTCAGCGGCTCCGAGGAAGCGCTGGCAAACCTGTCTTGCCAAAGGATTGCCGGCCATCGGCAGCCAAGGATCCTGATCGGCGGGCTTGGTATGGGCTTTACGCTGCGGGCCGCACTCGCAGAGCTCGGCAATGACGCCAGCATCGTCGTCGCGGAGTTGGTCCCGGCGGTCGTAGCCTGGGCACGCGGTCCGATGGCCGAGATCTTTGGCGGCTGTCTCGACGATCCGCGCGTCATCATCCGAGAGACCGACGTCGGGCAGTTGATACGCTCGGAGCCCGCCGCCTGGGACGCCATCCTGCTGGATGTCGACAACGGCCCGGAAGGCATCGTCCACAAATCCAACGATGCGCTTTACAGCCTGCAGGGACTGGGCGCTGCGCGCGGCGCCCTCAAGCCGGGTGGCGTCCTGGCGGTTTGGTCGCAAGGCCCTGACAGCGGCTTCACGCGGCGGCTGAAGCAGGCAGGCTTTACGGTCGAAGAGGTCAACACGCGCGCCAACGGCAAGCGTGGCGCGCGCCATGTCATCTGGATAGCCGCCAACGGCTCACGATCCTGACCGGATGCCGTCGTAGCTCTATTAATGAACGGTCGACCCCCACTCCGTCGAGCTTCGCTCGCCACGCTCGCCGATCGACGGGGTAGAGGAAGGACATGCGTTCGCCAACCAAGCTCGTTCCTCTCCCTCCGGAGGGAGGAGAGTTGGCGCTGCGAAGCAGCGACGGAGTTGGGGAAGGCGTCCGACCAAAATCGAACCCGCCGTCCTCGACTTCAGGTCCGCGGTTGGAACGTCGCTCAATCCTGGTGCAGGATGAATTCCAGATAGAGATTGCGCTGCAGGATCGAGTGGTTGTCGTCGGAAATCATCGACACCATCAGCGCACCGTCGTCGCGGGTCCAGACGTCGAGCCCTTCCATGTTATCAATCTGATAGCCCATGTCGGCTTCCAGCAGCACCGGCCCGTCGGCGACGGCGCCCTTCTCGACGCTCTCGCCATAGATGCGCCGCAGCCGCATCTTGACGCCTCTGGCCATCGAAAAACTGCGCTCCAGAAGCAACAGGTCGCCATCCGGCAGGAAGGCGCCGTCGGTGATGTCGAAATCGCCGTTGCGCTTGACGGTAAAGACGCCCTTGTGCGGCCCTTCGATGATGGCGGCGTAGATGTTGCCGGCCTTGTCGAGGCTCTTCTCGGAGACCACCACCAGCCCGCCCTCATGCTGGCCGTAGGCATTGGCGTGGGTGACGGTCTCGAAGCCGCGATTCTGGCGCAGCTCGTGGGCCGGAACCACGAAATCCAGCTGCCTGAACGGCGCCTTCATGTCATGGGAGGCGATCTTGAACTGGGCGACGCGGTGGTTGCGCTCGAAGCCGACGGTGGCAATGCCGTCCTTGACCGCGAGGCCTTCCGCATCGACCTCCCATTTCTTGTCGATCGGCCGACCCGTCTCGTCGACCATCTGCTGCATGCGGAAATTCTGGATACCGGATGGACGCTTGTCGGCGTCGCGGACCACCGTGCCGAAGAACCAGAACCCGGTGTCGGCAACGCCAATGAAGTCGCCGCCGGCCTTCAGGAAGCGGAGGGCCGACAGCGCACCGAAATCGCGCGTCGGCGATGTCATCTCCAGCCCGCCGACGAATTCGAGCGTACCGAACTGCTTGCCGGCACGGCCAATGTGGAATTCGGTGATCGGGCGGGCCGAAACCTCGACCGGTTCGACCGAGGTGGAATCAGCCGAACCGGCTGCGGCCGAAGCCATGCCGGTAAGCAGGGCAATGGCGGCGAAAAGCGTTTGCCGAAAGCAATTCCAGGAAAAGTGTGAAACGGTTTTCCCGGGAAAAGCGCATGGCGCTTTCCCTTGGGAATTGCGTAAGAACAGAGAGTTAGAGCGGTTCGGCATTTCCGTGAAACGATGAGCCGCTCTAGAACCGCCGCGCGAAAAGATCATCCGGCGCGCCGCACGCCGCCGCGCCGCGTATCCTTGGCGCTCTCCTCGGCGAACAGCGAAGCCAGTTGCTCGGTCATGGCGCCGGCCAGTTCCTCAGCATCGACGATGGTGACGGCACGGCGATAATAGCGCGTGACGTCATGGCCGATGCCGATGGCCAGCAGTTCCACCGGCGAGCGCGTCTCGATCAGCTCGATGACCGCGCGCAGATGGCGCTCGAGATAATTGCCAGGGTTGACCGACAGCGTCGAATCGTCGACCGGCGCGCCGTCCGAGATCATCATCAGGATCTTGCGCTGTTCCGGCCGGGCGATCAGGCGGTTATGCGCCCACAACAGGGCCTCGCCGTCGATGTTTTCCTTGAGCAGGCCCTCGCGCATCATCAGCCCGAGATTGCGCCGTGCCCGCCGCCACGGATGGTCGGCCGATTTGTAGATGATGTGGCGCAGATCGTTGAGCCGGCCGGGGTTCGGCGGCTTGCCGTCCTTCAGCCACTTCTCGCGCGCTTGCCCGCCCTTCCAGGCCCGCGTGGTAAAGCCGAGGATCTCTACCGAGACGCCGCAACGCTCCAGCGTGCGTGCCAAAATGTCGGCGCAGGTGGCGGCGACCGTGATCGGCCGGCCGCGCATGGAGCCGGAATTGTCGAGCACCAGCGTCACCACCGTGTCGCGGAATTTCGTGTCGCGTTCCTGCTTGAAAGACAGCGGCTGCATTGGATCGATGACGACACGCACCAGCCGCGCCGGGTCGAGGTAGCCCTCTTCCAGGTCGAAATCCCAGGAGCGGTTCTGCTGCGCCATCAGCCGGCGCTGCAGCCGGTTGGCCAGCCGGCCGACGACGCCCGACAGGTTGGCAAGCTGCTTGTCGAGGAAGGCGCGCAGCCGGTCGAGCTCTTCTTCCTCGCACAGCTCCTCGGCGCCGACCGTCTCGTCGAAAGCGGTGGTGAAGACCTTGTAGTCGATCTCCTTCGGCAGATTGGTGAAGGGATTGTCGTTGCGGCGCGCCTCGCCAGGCGTCTCGGCGTCTGCATCGTCATCGTCGGACAGGTCGTCGGCGGTGGCGTCGGAGGCTTCGGTCTCGGCCGACTGCTCGTCATCGGCCGATGCCTCGGCATCCTCGGACTGCGACTGCTCGGAGCCGGAATCCTCTTCGCCGCCCTCCTCGCTCTGCTCCTCGCCTTGCGGCTGGTTGTCGTCATTGTCCTCGGAATCTTCCGTCTCCTGGTCGTCGCCGAGTTCCTCGGCCATCTCCATGGAGGCGAGCATCTCGCGCACGACGCGGGCGAAGGCCTGCTGGTCGCCGAGCTTGGCCGACAGTCCGTCGAGGTCGGCCTTGGCCTTTTCCTCGACCCAAGGGCGCCAAAGTTCGACCAGCCGCTCACCGCTCTTCGGGATCGGGCGGCCGGTCAGCTTCTCGCGCACCATCAGCGCGAGTGCTTCCTCGATCGGCGCGTCGACCTTGTCCTTGATGTCGACGAGGTTGGCCTTGGCGTATTTGTCCTCCAGCATCGAGCCGATGTTGTCGGCGACGCCTTGCATGGCGCGTGAGCCGATCGCCTCGACGCGGGCCTGCTCGACCGCATCATAGATGGCGCGGGCCGCCTTGCCTTCCGGCGCCAGCCTGGTGTGGATGCGCACATCGTGACAGGCGCGCTTCAGCGCCATGGAATCGCCGAGGCCGCGGGTAATCGCAATGTCGGTCTTCGACGCCTTCTTCGGCAGTTCGGGCAAACGCGCCCGGCTGCCGGCGAGTGCCGGCCTATCCTTGGCGAAGCCGACCTCAAGTTCCTTGTCGCCGGCGATGGCACGCATGCAGACGGTGACGGCGCGCTTGAAGCTGTCGGCTTCAGACCCCGTCTTCGACTTGTTGCGCGTGTTGTCGCCCGGACCCGCCATCGAGACTCTGCTTAGCCCAGCACCACGTTGGCCGCGCTCTCGGGCAGATCCTCGCCGAAGGCGCGCTGATAGAACTCTGCCACCACCGAGCGCTCGAGCTCGTCGCACTTGTTGAGGAAGGTCAGCCGGAACGCCATGCCGATATTGCCGAAGATCTCGGCATTTTCGGCCCAGGTGATGACGGTACGCGGGCTCATCACGGTCGACAGATCGCCGTTGATGAAGGCCGAGCGCGTCATGTCGGCGACGCGCACCATCTTGTTGACGATTTCCTTGCCCTTGACGTCGCGATAATGCTTGGCCTTGGCCAGCACGATAGCGACTTCATTGTCGTGCGGCAGGTAGTTCAGCGTGGTGACGATCGACCAGCGATCCATCTGCGCCTGGTTGATCTGCTGCGTGCCATGATAGAGACCGGTGGTATCACCCAGGCCGACCGTGTTGGCGGTCGAAAACAGCCGGAAGGCCGGATGCGGGCGGATAACCCGGCTCTGGTCGAGCAGCGTCAGCCGACCCGACGATTCCAGCACGCGCTGGATCACGAACATCACGTCCGGACGGCCGGCATCGTACTCGTCGAAGCACAGCGCGACATTGTGCTGGTAGGCCCAGGGCAGGATGCCGTCGCGGAATTCGGTGATCTGCAACCCATCCTTGACGACGATCGCGTCCTTGCCGACGAGATCGATACGGCTGACATGGCTATCGAGATTGACGCGCACGCAGGGCCAGTTGAGGCGGGCGGCGACCTGTTCGATATGGGTCGACTTGCCTGTGCCGTGATAGCCCGACACCATGACCCGGCGGTTGTAGGCAAAGCCGGCCAGGATCGCCATCGTCGTGTTCTTGTCGAACAGATAGTCCGGATCGATGTCGGGCACATGCTCTGATGTCACCGAATAGGCCGGCACAACCATCTTGGACTCAAAGCCGAATTTCTCCTTCACCGACACCGTCGTGTCGGGCAGGTTGGCGATGTCGCGATCGACCTTGTTCATATCTCTCAACGTCTCCACGGGCGAAAAGCCTGATTTCGCCGGCAATCGATTTTGTCCGGGGGCGGTCTTAGAGCCTTTTCCAACCTTATGAAAGTTGGAAAACGACACGAACCGTATGGTCGCTCAGCACAGGCCCGCCTGTTTGAGCACGCGATAGGCCTGCAGCACATCGCGGAACCGGTCTTCCGAACCTCTGTCGCCACCATTCGCATCCGGATGGTGGAGTTTCACCAGTTCCTTATAGCGCGCCTTGATCTCCTTGCCAGTCGCCTTTGTATCAAGGCCAAGCGTTTCCAGCGCCTTGGCCTCAAGCGGCTTGGCCTTGCGCGCGCGCGCCTCGCGCGGATCCTTTGGCCCCTTGAACAGGTCGAACGGGTCGCGCATGCGGTTGTAGTAGCCGGCGCGGCCGGAACGCATCTGCGCCACATCCGGCGACGAACGCGTCGAGGCGCCGTTGACGCCCATCTTCCAGGTCGGCCGGTGACCGGTCATCGCTTCCTTCTGGAAGCGCGCGACCTCGGTGTCCGGCACGCCGGAGAAATAGTTGAAGCCCTTGTTGTACTCGCGCACATGGTCGAAGCAGAAACGGAAATACTCGCCCTCCTTCATCCGCCCGACCGGCGCGCGATGGGTGCCCGCCTCCTTGCAGCCGTCCCACTGGCAAATCGGCGAGTGCGACTTCAGCTCCGCGTCCTTGTCGGGGCGGACGCGAATCTTCTCGAAATATTTGGGGTACGGCTTCATCTAACCCATTTATGGGGCGTTCGCAGATGCGAAACAAGAATTGACATTTTCGCGATCATCGCCCTAACCGCTGAATCGCGGCATAAAGCAGGCGAATGGCGGATTTTGTTGCACGGCAGCGACTTTTGCGAAGACCGATTTTCGGTTTCAGGCTGATGCGCCAGCCATATGTGGTGAAGGGAGACGGCGATGTCCATACAGGCGACCATGGAAGACAAGCTCAACAAAGCATTTTCGCCGGAGCGGCTGGTCATCATCAACGAGAGCCATCTCCATGCCGGCCATCACCACCACGGCTCCGAACATCACGGCGCCTATGACGGCACCGGCGAGACACATTTTCGCGTCCGCGTCGTCGCTTCCGCCTTTGCCGGCATGAGCCGCATCGACCGCCACCGCGCCGTCAATGAACTGCTTGCCGACGAACTGAAAGCCGGCGTGCACGCGCTGGCGATCGAACCGGCGGCTCCCGGCGAAAAGACCCGCTGGTAGCCAAGGGTCCGACGCCCACTTTCCGCGCGCTCAGAGCACCGCTTCGATGAGGAACGGCCCGCGCCGCGACAGGGCACTGTCCAGCAGTGCGTCGAACCGCTCGCACGTATCGGCGCGGGCCGCCTCCACGCCCATGCCTTTGGCCAGCGAGATCCAGTCCAGCGAGGGATGGTCGAGGTCCAGCATGCGCCTGGCGTTCTCGCCGATCGTCTCGACCCCGACATTCTTCATCTCGCCATGCAGGATCGCATAGGTCCGGTTGGAAAACACGATCGTCACCACGTCGAGATTCTCCCTGGCCTGGGTCCACAGCCCCTGCACGGTGTACATGCCGCTGCCATCGGCCTCGAGATTGATCACCTTGCGGTCCGGACAGGCGATCGCCGCCCCGGTCGCCATCGGGATGCCCCCGCCGATCGATCCGCCTGTGCCCATCATGTAGTCGTGCGGCGCGGCAAAGGCCGATAGCGCGAAGAAACGCCGCGCCGAGGTAACCGCTTCATCGCAGACGATCGCATCGGCCGGCAGTTTGCGCGCCACCGACAATGCGATGGCATCTTCCGTCAGCCTGCCGCTCGGCGGTGTCTCGTCGGGAAAGGCGGTCGCGAACGCCTGTTGTTGCGCCGGCTTTATGCCGAGTTCGTCGCGCAGCGCCTCCAGCGCCGCATTCAGATCGCTGCCATGGCCGGCCAGCGTCAGCACCTGGCACCCCTCACGGACAAGCCGCCCGGGCTTTCCCGGATAGGCGAAGAAGGCAACCGGCTCCTTCGCGCCGACCAGCACTAGAACATCGATATCCCTGAGCACCGCCGTCGCCGCATCCACCGGATAGGGGATGCGGGTCGGCGCGACTCGCCCGCGCCCGCGTTGCATGCGGGCGATCAGGACGTCGCTGAACAGACGGACATCGCTGCCTGTCGAAATCCGCCCCGCAATGGCAAGCCCATCGGCTCGTGCGGCCTTCCCGCGAACGACCATGCCAACGCGACCCGGAGCGGCACGGATCGCTGCCGCGACCATGCGCACGGCGTCCATGTCGACGGCGGGCGGCGGCGCCAGCCTTACCTTACCGACCGAAGCCGCACCGACTTCACCCCAGGCCGCATCGGCCGGCAGGATCAGCGTCGTCACGCCGGGAGGCGTCAGCGATGCGCGCAAGGCCGCCTCGGTCGCCGGCGCGACATCGTCCGGGCCACCGATGCGGCGCACCCAGTTCGACATCGGCGCCGCGAGGCTCTCTATATCGCTGGTCAGTGGCGCATCGAGCGGCAGATGGTAGGAGGCATGGTCGCCGACAATGTTGATCATCGGGCTGAGCGCGCGCCGCGCATTGTGCATGTTGGCGAGACCATTGGCCAAGCCGGGACCGGTATGCAGCAGCGTCGCGGCCGGGCGATCGGTCATCCGCGCATAGCCATCGGCGGCCCCCGTCACCACGCCCTCGAACAGGCCGAGGACGCAACGCATCCGCGGTTTGCGGTCAAGCGCTGCAACGAAATGCATTTCTGACGTGCCGGGGTTGGCGAAGCAGACCCTCACATCATTGGCCAGAAGCACGTCACACAGGACATCGGCGCCGTTCATGCAATTCTCTCCCGATCAAAGAGGGCACTTGCACCCGGGGGCGCCCGCACGGCAATATCCCGCCAGTGCTTTTGGTCTGATCCAGCAGCTAACGCACGAGCCTCGATCAGCCGACCGTCGATTTCAGGAATGCCAGCGCGGCAGCGGTCAGCGCATCGCCGTCGTCGCCGAAATCGCGATTGATCGACATGTGCGTATAGGCGCTGCCGTCGAACAGCGTAACCCTGGTGCCGGTGGCGCGCAGGCGCTTGGCAAAGGCCTTGGAGGCCTCGCCACGGCCAGGCGCCCGCGAATAGGTGATGAAGGTCGGCGGATGCTTGCGGCCGTCGACATAGCTGATGGGTGACAGTGCGGCCCATTGCGCGGGGTCGGAAAAGACCCGCGCATAGGCCCGCACCATGCCGCCATTCTTGGCAAGCGCTGCAAGGTCGTAGGCTCTTGTATCGACGAGAAGCAGGGCAGCGACGCCAGGCAACCCACCGCGCATGCCAGTCAGCGCAATCAGTTGGCAGCCGGCCGAATGGCCCATGCCGACAATGCGATTAGGGTCGCCGCCATGCCGGGCGATGTTGGCCCTGATATAGCCGTAGGCCTTTTCGACGTCGCCGGCCTGGGTTGCGACATCAGCCTCAGGCAACATCCGGTAATCGATGGAGACGAAGCAGAAGCCATTGGCCAGCAGGAAGGCCGGCTTGGCGTTGACTTGGCTTCGCTTTCCAGACTGCCAGGTGCCGCCATGAACGAAAAACACGACCGGCAGTGCGGTTGCACCTGCGGGGGCATAGATGTCGAGTTTCGCCGGCCCGTAGTCGACGGTTTTTGGCGCCGGTTGGCGCAGCCGCCACGCGGCCGATGCTCCCAACGGCAGCATCGCCGCCACGGAAGCCAGAATGAGGCTTCGCCGATCGATCATCGTGGTCTCCGACCGTGTCGGCCAAGAGTGCCCCCGAGCGCCGCGAGCGTCCAGTTAAGGATGGCAATATCCGAAGATCTGGTTCGGCGATCGATCATCGATCCGAACCGCGATCGACCTGCTTCATCGAACCCGCATCGGGCGGCAGCTCTCACCGCGTCAAATGCACCGCGCTCGCGGTTCAGATCACGAAATCAATATTTGTCCTCGATGGCTTCATCTGGCCATCACCGCCCTAAGTTGTTGGATACGCATTCCAATCACATGGGGTGCCGTCCCGGGTTTCGACGCGAGGTCTCCGAGTTTCGATGCCAAGTGCATCATCTGAAGGGAACCACAATGCACTCCCGGTAGTTGAATAGATTGAGGAGCCATCCGGCGGCCAGAACGGCTTTGAGGGCAGAATATCATGCGTGAGAATCAGTCCGACGTCTTCGATCTGTTTTCGGAGATTTATGCGAACGCGGCCCAGGAAGAAATCAGCCTCCAGCAGTACCTTCTTGCCTGCCGAGAGGACAAATCGATGTATGCCTCGGCGCCTGAACGGATGGTCGAGGCAATCGGCGAGCCGAACTTGGTCGACACCAGCAAGGACGAGCGACTAGGCCGCATTTTCTCAAACCGCACCGTCAAGATCTATCCCTCCTTCTCCGACTTCTATGGAATGGAGGATACGATCGAGCGCATCGCCGGATATTTCCGCTATGCCTCCCAGGGCCTCGAGGAGCGCAAGCAGATCCTCTACCTTCTCGGCCCTGTCGGCGGCGGCAAATCCTCTCTGGCCGAGCGGCTGAAGAGACTGATGGAGGAACGCCCGATCTACACGCTGAAGGTCGGTAACCAGATCAGCCCGGTTTTCGAATCGCCGCTTGGCCTCTTCCATCCCGATCGCATGGGCGACCTGCTGCAGGATAAATACGGCATAGCCCGACGCCGGCTGAACGGGCTTATCTCGCCATGGGCGGCCAAGCGCCTCGACGAACTGTCCGGTGACATTTCCAAGTTCAGCGTGGTCAAGCTGATGCCTTCGCGATTGCGCCAGATCGGCATCGCCAAGACCGAGCCCGGCGATGAGAACAATCAGGACGTCTCGGCCCTGGTCGGCAAGGTCGACATCCGGCAATTGGAAAATTTCAGCCAGTCCGATCCGGACGCCTATTCCTATAGCGGCGGACTGAACCGGACCACCCAGGGCCTGCTTGAATTCGTGGAAATGTTCAAGGCGCCCATCAAGGTCCTGCATCCGCTGCTGACCGCGACCCAGGAGGGCAGCTACAACGGCACCGAAAATTTCGGCGCCTTTCCCTACCAGGGGATCATCGTGGCCCATTCCAACGAATCGGAATGGCAGCAGTTCAAGAACAACAAAAACAATGAGGCCTTTCTCGATCGCATCCTCGTGGTCAAGGTGCCCTATTGTCTGCGGATCACCGAAGAGAGGCAGATTTACGAAAAGCTGCTGCGGGAGAGCGAATTGGCCGCCAGCCCCTGCGCCCCCGAAGTGCTGGACATTCTCAGCCGCTTCACCGTCTCGACCCGCCTGGCCGAGCATGACAATTCGCCACTCTACACCAAGATGCGCGCCTATGACGGCGAGAACCTGAAAGACGTCGACCCTAAGGCGAAGTCGGTTCAGGAATATCGCGACGCCGCCGGCGTCGCCGAAGGCATGACCGGCGTCAGCACACGCTTCGCCTTCAAGATTCT
This sequence comes from Mesorhizobium sp. M1409, assembly GCF_040317535.1. Taxonomy (NCBI): domain Bacteria; kingdom Pseudomonadati; phylum Pseudomonadota; class Alphaproteobacteria; order Hyphomicrobiales; family Phyllobacteriaceae; genus Mesorhizobium; species Mesorhizobium sp. M1409. The sequence goes on along the minus strand of NZ_JAMYKV010000030.1, from coordinate 60,886 downwards.
GTCGCAGACATTCAACTACGATACGAAGGAGGTGGCTGCCGATCCCGTGCATCTCATGTACATCCTGGAAGAGGCGATCAAGCGCGAGCAGTTTCCAAAGGAGACGGAAGCGGCCTATCTCGAGTTCATCAAGTCGGAGCTGGCAACGCGCTATGCCGAGTTCATCGGCCACGAAATCCAGAAGGCCTATCTGGAATCATACAGCGAGTATGGCCAGAACCTCTTCGACCGTTACATCGCCTATGCCGATGCCTGGATCGAGGATCAGGACTACAAGGATCCCGATACCGGCCAAGTTCTCAATCGCGAGATATTGGACAAGGAATTGTCGCAGGTCGAAAAACCGGCCGGCATCGCCAATCCCAAGGACTTCCGCAACGAGGTGGTGAAGTTCACATTGCGCGCGCGCGCAAGAAACCACGACCGCAACCCGGCGTGGACAAGTTACGAAAAGCTGCGGGAAGTCATCGAGAAGCGCATGTTCGGCCAGGTCGAGGACCTCCTGCCGGTGATCAGCTTCGGCTCCAAGCAGGATAGCGTCACGGAAAAGCGGCACAATGAGTTCGTGCAGCGGATGGTCGAGCGTGGCTACACCCAGCGGCAGGTGCGTCGCCTTGTGGACTGGTACATGCGGGTGAACAGGGCGGGTTGAAAGAGCCCGGATGGTTCCATGCCGATCTTCATCGACCGTCGCCTGAATCCGAAAGACAAGAGCCTCGGCAATCGCCAGCGCTTTCTCAGGCGTGCGCGCGAGGAGCTGAAGCGGAGCATACGCGATCAGATCCGCACCGGCAGCATCGCCGACGCCGATGCCGAGCACGCTGTGCCCATGCCCGAAAGTGGCACGGGCGAGCCAAGCTTCAACAACGCCCGCAACAGCGGCAGGCGCCAGCACATCCTGCCGGGCAACAGGCATTTCTCCCCTGGAGACCTGATCCCCAAGCCCGGCGGCGGCGCGGGAGCGTCGTCCCCGGGGAACACGGCGTCTGAAGACGACTTTCGTTTCGTGCTGTCACGTGAAGAGGTGCTCGATCTTTTTTTCGAGGATCTCGAACTCCCAGATATGGTCAAGCTCAACCTCAAGGAGATCCTTGCCTTCAAGCCGCGCCGGGCTGGCTTCGCCGCCACCGGTTCACCGACCAACATCAATGTTGTGCGCACGATGCGCAACAGCCACGGCCGCCGCATTGCGCTGAGGCGTCCTAAGCAGGAGGATTTGGACGCGATCCTTCAGGAAATCGCCACGCTTGAGTTGGTGCCGTCCAGCCCAGCGGCGCGCCAGCGCATTGCGGCGTTGCGCGAAGAACTTGACCGGCTGGAGCGGCGGCGCAGACGAATTGCCTATGTCGATCCGGTCGACATCCGCTTCAACCGCTTCGATCCCCGACCTGTGCCGAACGCCAATGCCGTCATGTTTTGTCTGATGGATGTGTCCGGCTCGATGGGTGAGCGCGAAAAGGATCTGGCCAAGCGCTTCTTCGTACTGCTGCACCTGTTCTTGAAACGGCGCTACGACCGCATCGAGATCGTCTTCATCCGCCACACGCATCTGGCCCAGGAGGTCGATGAGGAAACATTTTTCTACAACACGCAAAGCGGCGGCACTGTCGTTTCCACCGCGCTGGAGGAAATGCACCGCATTATTGGCGAACGTTACCCCGCCCACGAATGGAACATCTACGCCGCCCAGGCCTCGGACGGCGACAATTTTGGCGGCGATTCCGAGCGATGCATGGCATTGCTCAACGGCAAGCTCATGCGGTTGTGCCAGTATTTTGCCTATGTCGAGATCATCGACGAGCGGGAAGCCCATATCTTCGGCACGACCGAAAACGGGACATCGCTATGGCGTGCCTATAGCGAAATCGACCTGAGATGGCCGAACTTCCAGATGAGCCGCATTGCCACGCCCGCCGATATCTACCCGGTTTTTCGCCAACTCTTCGGCAGACAGCCGGCTTCCCTCAAGAGGGCATGAGGGGGTCCGATGGCCAGACAAGCCAGTAAATCCAGCCTGCTTTTTTCAGGGTCCGACTGGGATTTCAAGACATTGTCGCGGACCTATGACGCGATCGAGGCAATCGCGGTCGAAGAGCTTCATCTCGAAACCTACCCCGTGCAGATGGAGATCATCTCCTCCCAGCAGATGCTCGACGCCTATTCATCGGTCGGCATGCCACTGATGTACCGTCACTGGTCTTTCGGCAAACATTTCCTCCACCAGGACCTGCTTTATCGCAAAGGCGGGCGAGGCCTTGCCTATGAACTGGTCATCAATTCCAATCCTTGCATCGTCTATCTGATGGAGGAAAACACCATGGCCCTGCAGGCCTTGGTGACGGCCCATGCTGCGCTCGGGCACAACCATTTCTTCAAGAACAATCAGTTGTTCAAGCAGTGGACGGACGCCGGGGCGATCCTCGGCTACCTGGACTTCGCAAAGGGCTACATTGTCCGTTGCGAGGAGCGGCACGGCCTCGCCGCCGTCGAGACTATTCTTGATTCCGCCCACGCGCTGATGGCGCAGGGCGTATTCCGCTATCACCGGCCGCCGAAGCTGTCGTCGGAGCGGCAGCGTGAAGGGCTTCGCGAGCGCCTCGAATACGAAGAACACTCCTATAATGATTTGTGGCGCACGCTGCCGCCGTCGCGGCAAACGGCCAACGACAAGGGACACGACGAGCCGGAGCGGAAGAAATCGCTCAACCTGCCCGAGGAAAACCTGCTTTATTTCCTGGAAAAGAACAGCCTGGTCCTGGAGCCTTGGCAGCGTGAGGTGATCAGGATCGTTCGTGTCATAGCACAATATTTTTATCCTCAACGGCAAACACAGGTGATGAACGAGGGCTGCGCCACTTTCGTTCACTATACGCTGATGAACATGCTGTTCGATCGCGGCCAGATCAGCGAAGGTGCCATGCTCGAAATCCTGCGGAACCATTCCAACGTGGTCTTCCAGCCGGCATACGACGATCCGCGCTTTTCCGGCATCAACCCCTACGCTCTCGGCCTCGATATGATGCAGGACATTAAGCGCATCTCGACCGAGCCGACGGCGGAAGACCGGGAATGGTTTCCCGACATCGCCGGCCACGGCGACTGGCTCGAGATCCTGCTCGATGCCTGGGCGGACCACCGCGATGAGTCCTTCATCCGCCAGTATCTCAGTCCGACCTTGATCCGGAAATGGCGGTTCTTTGTGCTCGGTGACGTTGCCGACCAACCGCATTGCCGGGTCGCCTCGATCCATAACGAACGCGGCTATGCCAAGATCCGCGCCGCGCTTGCCCACAGCTACGAGATCGGCGCGAACCAACCGGACATCCAGGTGGTGGACGTCGATCTGCTCGGCGACCGGCATTTGAGACTGCGGCACAAGGTCAATGACGGCATCCTTCTCGAGGATGCCAGCCGCGATGCCACGCTTCGTCACATCCGCAGGCTTTGGGGTTATGAGGTCAGCTTGGCGGCCGTCGACGCTGAGACGGGCGCGGCTATCCACGAACGCTCGACGAGCCAGATCGCGGAATGAGGCTCCATAGCTGCGCTGGTTTTCATGGCGCTAAAAAGTGCGCGGTGGTCCTGCGCGACATGCATTGAACAGGGGCTTGAAGCGCGTCGCCTGTCTTCGTTTCAATGGGATGCGTTTTAAGCGTCGCCGGCTGGCCTGATCCTCAGCCTGGCAATCCGGTTCTTATCGCGCTTCATGACGGTGAAGCGCTTGCCGTGGAACGTGAAAGCCTGCTTCTCCTCGGGGATCGACTGCGTCTCGTGGATGACGAGCCCGGCAATGGTGGTCGCCTCCTCATCCGGCAGGTTCCAGTCGAGCGCCCGGTTCAGGTCGCGGATCGGCACGGTCCCGTCGACGACGACGGAGCCGTCGGCCTCCTGCTTGACCCCCTGGATGTCGACATCATGCTCGTCCGCGATCTCGCCGACGATCTCCTCGATAATGTCCTCCAGCGTCACCAGCCCTTCGACCTCGCCATATTCGTCGACGACGACGGCGAAATGCGCCTTGCGACGCAGGAAGGCGTTGAGCTGTTCCTGCAATGTCGTGGTGTCGGGCACGAACCACGGTTTCGAGGCGATCTTCATCACGTCGATCCTGGAGAAGTCGTTGCCGACTTCGTTCAAGGCACGCAGCAGATCCTTGGCGTGCAGCACGCCGACGATGTTGTCGAGCGAGCCCTTCCACAGCGGCATGCGGGTGTGCGGACTCTGCAAGATCTCGCGCACCACCGCCTCCGGCGCATTGTCGGCATTGACGGAGCGCATGTTGGTGCGGTGGACCATGATGTCGGAGACTTCGAGCTCGGCGAGATCGAACAGGCCGCCGACGCGATCGCGATCCTCGCGCACCACCTGGCCGTCGCGACGGAAATCGTCGACCGCGCCGCGCAATTCGTCCTGGGTCGAGCGCTGCGGCTCGATGCGCGACAGCTCATAACCAAAAGCGGCAAGCAGGCGCGTGCGCACGGCAACGACCAGCAGGATGAGGATGGCAAGGACAGCGACGACGATCCAGCCGGTCTCGTTGTTCATTTCAGCCGGCTTTCCTGCTGGCTGGGATGGTTTTCTTTCAGGAACGACAGCACTTCCGACGCTGGAACATCCTTGGCGATGAAGGCCTGGCCGATACCGCGCGTCAGAATGAACGTCAGCGCACCGCGCGACACCTTCTTGTCCTGGGTGATGAAGGCAAGAAGTGCCTCGGCATCCGGCAAATCGCCTGGGATATCGGCCATGCGCCAGGGCAGGCCGACGGCGCGCAGATGCGCCTCGACGCGCGCCGCGTCGTCGGGACTGGCCAGGTTCAGCCGCGACGAGAACCGATGTGCCAGCGCCATGCCGATGGCAACGCCCTCGCCATGGACGAGGCGGGTTCCGTCATACTGGGTGGCGGCTTCCAGTGCGTGGCCGAACGTGTGGCCGAGATTGAGCAGCGCGCGGTCGCCGGTCTCGAACTCGTCGCGCGCAACCACGTCGGCCTTGGCGCGGCAGGCTTCGGCAATAGCCTGCGCCCTCTCCGGTCCGCCGGCAAAAACCTGCACCCAGTTCTCTTCCAGCCAGGTGAAAAATTCCGGCCGGTCGATGAGCCCGTATTTGGCGAGCTCGGCATAGCCGGCGCGGAATTCGCGGATCGGCAGCGTGTCGAGCACTCCGGTGTCGGCCAGCACCAGCTTCGGCTGATGGAAGACGCCGACAAGGTTCTTGCCGCGCGCGCTGTTGATGCCGGTCTTGCCGCCGACCGAGGAATCGACCTGTGCCAGCAGTGAGGTCGGGATCTGCACGAAATTCATGCCGCGCCGCACGATTCCGGCGGCAAAGCCGGCGAGATCGCCGATAACGCCGCCGCCGAAGGCGATGACGATGTCGCCGCGTTCCAGTTTCGCAGCCAGCACGCCGTCGACCACCTCTTCGAGATGGGCAAAGCTCTTGGTCTTCTCGCCGGGCGGCAGCGTGATGACGGCTGGTTGGATGCCGCTCGTTTCGAGGCCGGCCTTCAGCGCATCGAGATGCGCTGCCGCGACATTGGCGTCGGTGATCACAGCGGCGCGCGTACCCGGCAGGCGGCGCGCAATCTCGGCACCGGCGCGCGACAGCAGCCCCGAGCCGATCAGGATGTCGTAGGTCCGGTCGCCAAGGCCCACTTCGACAACAACGGGTTCATCGACGCTCACGATCGCACCTCGCCTGTCGCGGCAGTCTCATCGATGCCGAAATGCCGGCGCAGCGCGTCCACCACCTCGGTCGCGATGACCTCCTTGCGGTCGTCGCGGGTCGGCACGGTGACGTCAGATGTCGCGTAGACCGGATAGCGCTCGCTCACCAGCCGCTCCAGCACGGCGCGAGGATCGGCACTTTTCAACAGCGGCCGGTTCTGCTTCTTGGAGACGCGGTCCATCAAAAGATCGAGTTCGGCCTTCAGCCAAACCGACACGCCTTGCGCGGCGATAGCCTCGCGCGTCTGCGCGTTCATGAAGGCGCCGCCGCCCGTCGACAGCACTTGCGGGCCGTTTTCCAGCACGCGCAGGATGACGCGCTGCTCCAGCGCTCTGAACTCGGTCTCGCCATAGCGCTCGAACAGTTCCGGAACGGTCATGCGCGAGACGCTTTCGATCTCCTGGTCGCTGTCGATGAAGGGCAGCGCCAGCATCGTCGCCACCTTGCGGCCGATCGCCGTCTTGCCGGCGCCCATCAGCCCGACAAAGACGATGGAACGGCCGCCCAGCCGGCCAAGCAGCGCGGCGTGGGTCTCGTCTGGGGGATTTGCTGGCAGCGCGTTCATCGAATGCTTCGAGGGCCCTCTTTGCCGGCGTATCGACATGAAAAGCCCGTTTGCGTCAAGCGTGGCAAGCACCTTGAGCCCGATATGGGCTGGCTGGGTCCGCATCGGAAGTTGCTAACAGGCCTCAGCTTCTTCCTTGAATTGGGCGGATTGGCGTCCCATAAGGGCACAGGGTTTGGAAACGCAGAACAAGAAGACGGGCGAAAATTGATGCCGACACTGTTTCGCTTTGTCGTGATAACAGCGATTCTAGCTGGCATTGCCTATGGTACGATGTTCGCGCTGGTGATGTTCGTGGAGCCCAAGAAGGGGGAAATGAGCGTGCGCATCCCCGCGGAAAAGCTGAACCCCAAGAAAAGTTGAATGACAAGAAAAGCTGAATGAACAGCGCCGCCCGCATCGAAGCCTTTCTGGAAATGATGAGCGCCGAGCGGGGTGCGGCCGAAAACACGCTTTCCTCCTACCGCCGTGACCTCGAAGACGCCTCGAGCGAGATCGATGGCGGGCTCGCCGGCGCGGCGGCCGCCGACATCCGCGCCTATCTCGATGACATCGCCGCGCGCGGCTTTGCCGCCACGTCGCAGGCGCGCAAGCTGTCGGCGATCCGCCAGTTCTTCAAATTCCTCTACGCCGAAGGCCTGCGCGGCGATGACCCGACGGGCACGCTGGACAGCCCGAAAAAAGGCCGCCCGCTGCCCAAGACGATGAGCGAGGCCGACACCGGCCGGCTGATCGACCGCGCGGCACTTGAGGCCGGCGGTTTAGGGCTCGGCAACAGTGAGTGGCTGGCGGCACTGCGCCTGCATGCGCTGGTCGAGGTGCTTTATGCCACCGGCCTGCGTGTTTCCGAGTTGGTCGGCCTGCCGGTGACGGTGGCACAGCGCGACGACCGCTTCTTCATGGTGCGCGGCAAGGGTGACAAGGAGCGCATGGTGCCGCTCTCGGTCAAGGCGCGCACGGCAATGAAGACCTGGCTTGCCGCCCGTGCCAAGGTTCCAGCCTTCGCCGACAGTCCATTCCTGTTCCCGGCCGCATCCGACAGCGGCTATCTCTCGCGCCAGGTCTTCGCCCGCGACCTGAAAGGGCTGGCAGCGAGGGCCGGCATCGCCTCGGCGAAAATCTCGCCGCACGTACTGCGCCATGCTTTCGCCAGCCATCTCCTGCAGAACGGCGCCGATCTCAGGGCCGTGCAGCAGTTGCTCGGCCATGCCGACATATCGACGACACAGATTTATACCCATGTGCTGGAAGAGCGGCTGGTGCGGTTGGTCAACGATCATCATCCGCTTGCCGACTAGGCCTCATATCGCTATGTGAGGACGACGTTTCACCGCCCGGAGCCTTGGATATAAGGGTTCCGTCAGCCATTGCCTTCCGATGTATCGGTCCGCCCACGCATGTATAATTACCTCGATTTCGAAAAGCCGGTGCAGGACCTCGAGGGCAAGATCCTCGAGCTGAAGAAGCTCGCCGAGAATGGCGAGGCGGTCGATGTCGGCGACGAGATCAGCCGTCTCGAGAAGCGCTCCCGCGACGCGCTGCGCGACGCCTACAAGGCGCTGACGCCATGGCAGAAGGTGCAGGTCGCGCGCCATCCCGACAGGCCGCATTGCGTCGACTACATCAAGGGCCTGTTCAACGATTTCACGCCGCTGGCCGGCGACCGCAATTTCGGCGAGGACCAGGCGATCGTCGGCGGCTTCGCCCGCTTCCGCGGCGAGCCTGTTGCCATCATCGGCCAGGAAAAGGGTTCCGACACGACCAGCCGCCTGAAACACAATTTCGGCTCGGTGCGGCCGGAAGGCTACCGCAAGGCGGTGCGGCTGATGGAACTCGCCGACCGGTTCAACATCCCGCTACTGACACTGGTCGACACCGCCGGCGCCTACCCCGGCGTCGGCGCCGAGGAGCGCGGCCAGGCGGAAGCCATCGCCCGTTCGACCTCCACATGCCTTAGGCTCAGGGTGCCGTCGATCTCGGTTGTCATCGGCGAGGGCGGTTCGGGCGGCGCCATCGCCATCGCCACCGCCAACCGCGTCTACATGCTCGAACACTCCATCTATTCGGTGATTTCGCCGGAGGGTGCGGCCTCGATCCTGTGGCGCGACACGACGCGATCCAAGGACGCGGCGACGAACATGAAGATCACCGCCCAGGATCTTCTTGAGCTGAAGATTATCGACGCCATCATTCCCGAGCCGCTCGGCGGCGCGCATCGTGGCGCCGAAACCGTGATCGCCGCGACCGGCGACCTCATCGCCCGGACGATGAAGGAATTTGCCGGAGCCAACACCGATTTTCGCGAGCAGCGCCGCGAGAAATACCTGGCAATGGGCCGCAGCCTCTGACCACAGGCAACCTTGCCCGCCACAATTGTGGCGGCGAGGAGCATTTTTGCCACAAAAATGCCGCTGCATTCGGCTCAATGAGACTGCCGCAGGGGGACGCGTCGGCACTTGCGGTAAGGAATTTGTTAGGGTTAACGGGCTTAGGGTCCGTCCACGTTCAGTGCAGTAGCCGGGTATGAATTGCCCTCGCGCCAGAGAAAAGACGATATCCGCAGCCATGTTTGTCAAGCTTGCCCGCACCGGAATCCTGATCGCCGCCCTCGGCGTTGCCGGGTGTAACAATTCGTCGATGAAGGATTTTGCCCCGGAGGCCAACAAGCCGCTGCCCGACAAGATCCTCGCCGACATGAGGGCCAAGGGCATGGTTCGCACCTCGTCGGTGATGGCCCGCATCTTCAAGGAAGAAGGCAAGCTCGAAATCTGGAAGGCCAAGACCAACGGCCGCTACGACATGGTGGCCAGCTACGACATCTGCAAATGGTCGGGCAAGCTCGGGCCGAAATACACCGAAGGCGACCGCCAGGCGCCGGAAGGCTTCTACACGGTGCGCCCGGCGCAGATGAACCCGCGCTCGAACTACCATCTGTCGTTCAACATCGGCTATCCCAACGCCTACGATCGCGCCAATGGCCGCACCGGCTCCAATTTGATGGTGCACGGCGCCTGTTCGTCGTCGGGCTGCTATTCGATGACCGACGCGCAGATCGAACAGATCTACGCCTTCGGCCGCGACGCCTTCCAGGGCGGCCAGACCGAATTCCAGATCCAGGCGTTTCCGTTCCGCATGACCGCCGCCAACATGGCACGCTACCGCAACGATCCGAATTACGAATTCTGGAAGATGCTGAAGGTCGGCTACGACAATTTCGAGATCACCAAGGTGCCGCCGAAGGTCGATGTCTGCGAGAAGCGCTACGTCTTCAACCAGGTTGCCGCCGACGGCCAGACATTCGATCCGACCGGTGCCTGCCCGGCGACGACGCAGCCTGATTCGCTGAAAAGCGCCTACAACTCCTACATGAGCACCTACGACGCGGCGTTCAGCGGCGCGGTCAAGGCCAGCGTGCCGGCGCCCAAGCCGACCATCGCCGGCATCAAGGAAGCCAGCATCGTCTCCGACTGGTCCAAGCGCAGGGCGCGCGGCGAACGCGTGCCGATCGACCCGCCGTCGCTCAACAACGACGGCTCGGTCACCGAAACGGCGCGCATGGGCCGTATCGATTCGCCGGCCGGCCGCAAGATGGCCGCCCTCGACGCCGAACGAGCCGCCAAGCAGAAGGCCGAGGAGCGGAGGCTGGCTGCGATAGAGGCGGCCAAGCAAGCCAAGGAAGCCGCCAAGGCTCAGGCTCTGGCTGAAAAGGAGGCCGAGAAGGCCGCCAAGGAAGCCCCTGTCGCCACCGCGACCATCGCGACCCCTACCGAAGCCGCGCCAGTGGCTGAAACGCAAGCGGCGAGTGCCGACGAGAGCCGGGTGACGAAGCTGAAGAACAAGTTGCTCGGCATGTTTGGCGGTTGATCTCACCCGTGGCTGATCGCGCCGTTGTCTATGACCTCAAAGGACTGAACTGCCCCCTGCCCGTGCTCAAGGCGAAGAAGCGCCTTGCCGGCATGCAACCGGGCAGCCGGTTGTGGTTAGAGACCACCGACCCGCTCGCCGTCATCGACATTCCGGCATTCTGTTCCGACAGCGGCCACCAGTTGATTGAAACGGCGGCAATGTCCGGTGGTCATCGCTTCCTGGTCGAGCGCGGAAAACAGCAATCGTAGAGTTCAACGTCCGGCAATCGCCAGCGGATTGTTTTCCAGCGCCGCGCGGTCGGGCGTATCGATTGACGGCCGGTTGGTGAAGGCGGCGAACAGCCGGCGGATATAATCCTCCGGCATGTCGAGCGTGATCAGCACCAGCCGCGTGCCGCGCTGGCCATCCGGCCAGGCCGGCAGTTGCACCGGCGGATGCAGGATTTTTTGCACACCATGGATCACCAGCGGCCGCGACGGGTCTTCGCTGAGTTCGATGACGCCCTTCATCCGCAGCAGGCGCTCGCCATGCGTCGAACGCAGCAGGTCGAGAAACATCTCGATGGCTGAAAACGGCACCGGGCCGTCATGCACCAGCGAATAGGAGCGCACACGCGAATCGTGCCGATGGCCGTGGTCATGGCCATGTTCGTGATCATGCCCATCATGATGATCGTGGTCGTGATGATGATGGTGGTGGTGATCGTGCGCTGCTTCCTCGCCAAGCCAGCGCCGCACATCAGCGGATTTGGTGGCGGGATTGTAAAGGCCGCAGTCGAACAGCGCCGCCACTCCTGTTCCGGTGTCGGCGGCATCGAACAGTTCGGCGCCCGGATTGATGTGCCGCAGGCGCGCGCGCAGCGTTTCCAATTCGCGGGGGTCGCTGAGCAGATCGGCCTTGCTGAGCACGATACGGTCGGCAACGGCAACCTGCTTGACCGCCTCGACATGGGCATCGAGCGTGGCATTGCCGTTGACCGCATCGACCAGCGTGATGACGCCGTCGAGCCGGAAAGCCTGGACCAGCGCGGGATGCGCCATGATCGACTGCAGCACAGGCGCCGGATCGGCCAGCCCGGTGGTCTCGACGATGACCCTGGCAAGACGGGCGATGCGGCCGGTCTGCAGCCGGTCGACCAGATCGGCCAGCGTATCGACCAGTTCGCCGCGCACCGTGCAGCACAGGCAACCGTCGGAAAGTTGGATGATGCCGTCGGAAGACTGCTCGACCAGCAAATGGTCGATCGCCACCTCGCCGAACTCGTTGATGATGACCGCCGTGTCGGCCAGCGCCGGATCCTTCAACAGCCGGTTGAGCAGCGTCGTCTTGCCGGCTCCGAGGAAACCGGTCAGCACCGAGACGGGGATCGGGAAGCCGCTCATTGATCTCTATCTGCCTGTTTGAGCATGTCTTTTCCGAAAAACGGTATCAAAGTTTCGCTGTCGCGGACCTTCGGTTCGGCATCAGGCTTTAGTTCGCAACCTTGACCGGCTGGTCGCCCTGCGCGGCGGAGCCGGCAATCTTCGGGCCCGCGCCGGTCGGCGCCGGTCTGTCGGGCCGCCAACTCGGAATAGGCACGTCGGCGTATTCCTGGCCGCCCTGGTCGAGAATAGCTTTCGGCGCTGGACCCGTGGCGCCGCCAAGGCCGACGGCAACCAGCGTCGGCACATGGTCGAGCTTTTTCTGATAGGGCGATTTCGGCACGTTCTTGGCAACAACCGGCGGCGCTTCGGATTGTTCCTGCGGCGCCTTCCTCTTGCAGACCTCGTCCTGCATGTCGTTGGGCGAGACCGTGTCGCCATAGGGCGCCAGCGTGGTGACGGTGGCCGACCCAGCGGCAGACGTGTCAAAACCCTGGTCGAGCAGTCTCGCGGCGGCCTCGGCACGGGTGACCGCCGATTTCTCGCCAAGCACCACCGCGACCAGCGTGCGCCCGTTGCGGGTCGCCGAACCGATCATGTTGAAGCCGGAGGGGCAGACAAAGCCGGTCTTCATGCCATCGGCGCCGGGATAACGGCCGATCAAAAGATTGTAGTTCGCGATCGCCTTCTTGCCGACGGCAAGCCCTTCTATCGAAAACCAAGACGCATATTGTGGGAACTCGCGCCGGATCGCCATCACCAGGACGGCAAGGTCGCGCGCCGTCGTGTACTGGTCCGGCGAATAGAGCCCATTCGGATTGACGAAATGCGTGCCGTTCATGCCGAGCCGGGTGGCTTCGGCGTTCATCCGTTCGGCAAAGGCTGCCTGCGAACCGCCGACATTCTCGCCGACGGCCATGGCGATGTCGTTGGCCGATTTGACCAGCATCATCTTCAGCGCGTTGTCGAGCCGCATCACCGAGCCCGGCTTGAAGCCCATCTTGCTTGGCGGCTCGGAAGCAGAATGTTTCGTCACCTTGATCGGCGAATCAAGCTGGACCTCGCCGGCCGCGATCGCCCGAAAGGTCACATAAGCAGTCATCAGCTTGGTCAACGACGCCGGATACCAGCGCTTGAATGCATCCTGATGCTGCAGGATCTGGCCGCTGCCGAGGTCGAAAACAACCACCGGATTGGCCCGCGCAGGCCCGGCCAGGACCGACAGCGCGATTGTGCCAGCCGAAAATAGCTTGAGGAAATGCCTGTGCCGCATGATCAAATCCGAAATCGCCTCTTGCCGTAGTCGCCCCTGGCTCCGTAAGATTTCGTTACGCGGTCGCCAGCATGATAGGTCCGACCCTCAAAAACCGGACCGCATCGATGCGGTGCTATTTACCCTATGTGACGCCAAGATGGCAAAGTGCCTGGCGATCACAATTGCAAGGCAGCGGCCAACACCCGCCTGTCCCAACAGCGAGATGGAACCATCATGCCAATCCTGAACCGTGCCGCCGAAATGCAGGACGAAGTTGCCGGCTGGCGCCGGCATCTGCACCAGACGCCAGAATTGAACTTCGACGTCTTCAAGACCGCTGCCTTCGTCACCGAAAAGCTGAAGGCCTTCGGCTGCGACGATGTGGTCACCGGCCTTGGCAAGACCGGCGTGGTCGGCATCATCCGCGGCCGCCAGGGCCAAGGCCCCACCATCGGCCTGCGCGCCGACATGGACGCGCTGCCGCTCAACGAGATCACCGGCAAGTCCTACGCCTCGACCATTCCCGGCAAGATGCATGCCTGCGGCCATGACGGCCACACGGCAATGCTTTTGGGTGCCGCGAAATATCTCGCCGAGACGCGCAACTTCACAGGTTCGGTGGCGGTGATCTTCCAGCCGGCCGAGGAAGGTGGCGGCGGCGGCAACGAGATGGTCAAGGACGGCATGATGGACCGTTTCGACATCTCAAAAGTGTTCGGCATGCACAACATGCCAGGCCTGCCTGTCGGGCAATTCGCCATTCGCCCGGGCCCGATCATGGCCGCCACCGCCGAATTCACCATCACCGTGCGCGGCAAGGGCGGCCACGCGGCGATGCCGCACGGCACGATCGACCCGATCGTCATCACCAGCCAGCTGGTCGGCGCCTTGCAGACGATCGCCTCACGCAGCACCGACCCGGTCGAGGCGGTGGTGGTGTCGGTGACTAAATTCCATGCGGGTGACGCCTACAACATCATCCCGGAAACCGCCGAAATCGCCGGCACCGTGCGCACCTTGCGCAAGGAAATCGCCAAGAAGTCCGAAGAGCGCATCCGCACCATTTGCGACGGGCTGGCGACCGCGTTCGGCGCCAAGATCGAGGTCGATTATCAGGCAAATTACCCAGTGACCTTCAACCACGCGGAAGAGACGGTGTTTGCCGGCGACGTCGCGATCGGTGTCGCCGGCGACGCCCATGTCCACCGCGGCATCCAGCCGGTGATGGGCGGAGAGGATTTCTCCTATATGCTGGAAGCCCGCCCTGGCGCCTTCATCTTCATCGGCAATGGCGACACCGCCGGTCTCCACCACCCGGCCTACGACTTCAACGACGAGGTCATCCCGCACGGCATGAGCTACTGGGTGAAACTGGCGGAAACGGCGCTAGCGGCCTGACGCCTACCGCGCGGAGAGCTGGCCGAATTGCGTTCGGCCGGCCTCTTGGCGAAACGATCCGAAGCGGCTATGTGTCTGCCCGCGTGGTCCCGTAGCTCAGTAGGATAGAGCGGCAGATTCCTAATCTGTAGGTCACAGGTTCGATTCCTGTCGGGATCACCATGCTTTTCAATGGCTTAGTGAAGAACCGCCATATTTTTTGCGAAACTAGGCCCGTTGGAGAGGGTGAAACCATCACGCCCTCATGCGCGCATTTGACAATCGTCGGGCCTCGGATGTGAGAGAGAACCCTCGCTTGCGCTGGCATTTTGGCATTCGTATTCTGCATTGGCTAACCGTGATCGCGCTCGCGGCGCAGATAGCCATTGCCTTCGGGCCGATGAACGGGCCGGGTATGGCGACGATGAACTGGCTTCCGCTCCATATGTCGATCGGCGTGACGATCCTTGCCATCATTGTCCTCAGGCTTTGCTGGCGCGTCCTCACCCAGGCTCCTGCCGGGCAAACTTCACAGCCCGTACGATTTGCGACTTCATTCTTCCACGTGCTTCTCTACGTCACGATTCTCGCCGTCCTGATAACGGGATGGCTGGGCTACCGGCCAATGCCTTTCATGCCTCCCGCACGGCTTTTCGGATACTTGCCTGTCCCGCCGGCGCCATCCGTCGGAGCGGCAAGGGCTTTCGCGTTCATCCACGCAAAGCTGGTCTGGATACTGCTTGGATTCGTCGGCATTCACATCCTGGCTGCGTTTGTGCATTTCGTGCTGCTTCGCGATGATGTCATGTACACCATGCTCTTTGGACGTTCGGACATCGTTTCGCGCAAAGAGGACATCGCTTCGCGCAAAGAGAAAGCGCAGCTTGCTGTCGACGATGACGCCGGCAGCTCACGCAATCGCCCATAATCCTCCCGCAATGACAGCCGCGTATCGCGCCGCCTTGCCCAAGGCGACGAGAACAACGAACACGCCGAGATTCACCCGTGCCGCGCCTGCCGCGATGGTGAAAGCATCTCCGATTACCGGAAGCCACGCAAACAGCAGCGTCCATTTGCCAAATCGTCGGAAAGTCCGGCTTGCCTGCTCATAACGATCGGGAGTGACCGGAAACCAGGGTCTGAGCCGGAGCGTATCGACGCCACGCCCCACAATCCAGTTCACCACGGAGCCGAGCGTGTTACCAATCGTGGCGACTGTCAGAAGCAGCGCCGGATCACCACGACCCGATGCGATAAGGCCGGCGAGGACCACCTCCGACGAGACCGGCAGGATGGTTGCGGCGAGGAACGCGCTGATGAACAGCGCGCCATAGAGCGTCACCACGCCGGACTATGCCCGCATGTCTACAACGCCCATCATGCCCAGCTGCTCATGCTCGAGGATGTGGCAGTGATACATTCTCGGCCCCGGCCGATCCTGCCGCAACAGCAGCCGCACCGTCTCTCCGCGTGCGACGTTGACGGTGTCTTTCCAGGCGCGATAGGCCGGCTTTGATATCTTGCCGCCGCGCTCGTGCTCGACCACCTGGAACTGCGTCCCATGCACATGGAATGGATGATCCATGTCCGCCTTGTTGACGATCTCCCAGAGTTCGACCTGTCCAGCTTTGCCGACGACGTCGACGCGGTTCATGTCGAAAGCGACGCCGTTGATCAGGAACCCCATCTCCATGCCGGTGGCATTCATGGTCATGGTCTCGGTGAAGACGAAGCGACGGCTGACGCCAGGAATGCCGAGGGCCGCGATTGGCCGCAGCCTGTCGGGCAGTGGCGGGACCGGCTCGGCCGGCGTCTCCGAAACATTGACCGTAAAGAGCGTCAGGCCGGCATCGGCGGGACGTCCAGGACCCATCCAGCCGCGATCGTAGTCGAGCGTGTACAGCGTGACGGGGCCAGGCTTCTCGAAGGAGACAATCAGTTCAAGCCGTTCCGCCGGGCTAAGCAGGATGTCGTCGGCTGCCACTGGCGCCTCCAGCAGACCGCCGTCCGTTCCGATGATCGTCATGGCCGCACCGTCGAAGGAGAGCCGCAAGAAGCGCGCGTTGGTCGCGTTGTAAAACCGGAAGCGCCGCTTCGTGCCGAAAGGGACCGTCAGCACCGGATTCTTCTGCCCGTTGACCAGCACATGGTCGCCGACGCGCCCATTCATCAGGTCGGTCATCGTATTGTCCGGCATCGTGCCATCGGCTGCGAGGCGTAGATCCGTGAACACCAGCACGGTGTCGCCGTAAGCGGCCGGGATCGGATCGGCCTTCGGCTTGACCACGAACGCGCCGGCAAGGCCGCGATAGACCTGCTCGGCCGTCTTGCCGTGCGGATGCGGGTGATACCAGTAGGAACCGGCGCTGCCTTCCGGCAGGTCGAAGCTGTAAGTGCGATCGGTGCCCGTTGCGACCGGGTCCATCGGATTGCCGTCCTGGTCGGCTGGTACCGGCATGCCGTGCCAATGAATGGTGCTCGCCTCGTCCGCAATCCGGTTGGCGAAGGTAATCTCGACCCGGTCGCCCTCGACCGCCTCGATGAGCGGCCCGGGGGAGATACCGTTATAGCCGAGGATCGGCGTGTCCAGCCCTTCTAAAAAACGCACCGTGGTGGACCCAGCCGTCAGCCTCGCCTTGAACAGGCCGGGCGTGCTGGCTTCGTTGGCGAGGCGGGACAAGTCGCGAAGGGCTTCTCCTTCCGGCAGCACGGCTGAGCCTTGCGGCGCGGCGCCCATATCGTGGCCTGCGTGGCCGCCCATATCCACGTCAGGCATGTCGTCCATCTTCATCTGGGCGACGGCACGCTCGCTCACGAGAACCATCGCAAGACCTGCCGCCAGAAAACCGCGTCGATGCATCTGCCGTCTCCCCGATCAGTCCTGGAATGCCAAGGATGATCCTAAGAAGAAGACTGCCAATACCCGGTCAGGTCAATGCGGCGTTTAGGCCATCTGATCGGCCCAGCATCATGGCCATTGGAAGCTCGTCGGTGATCGAGCAGCCTGCGCAACCATTGCGCCAAAGACCCGCCATGGGCACCGACCGTCAGCGGCTGACGCGAACAGGACCGTCTCAGCCGACCCTGACGACAAAATGCTTCGTCACCGGCTCGATGATCTTCCAGGTTCCCTTGAAATCGGCTTCCACGACGAAGGCGTCGCCGGGGCCCACTTCGACCGGCGTGCCGCCGTCGGGGGTGATGATGATGCGGCCGGCGATCATGTGCACGAACTCGTAGTCGGTGTAGGTCGCGTGATAGGTGCCGGGCGTCGCCTGCCAGGTCCCCGACAACACCTTGCCGTCCTCGGTCGTGTGCTGCACGGCGGTTTTCATGGTCGGCTTGCCCTCGACCACTACCCAGCCGGCCAGATCGCCGGCTTCCGCGTTTTCGACGGCGCCGAATTTGAGGATCGTGCTGCGTGTCATGTCCTTGGCTCCGTCTATGCGTTGTGGGCGTTATTTGCCTGGACGGTCAGATATCCGATGCACCTGCCGCGGGCAATGCCGCCGGCAGTGCCAGGCGCCCGCGCATCCGGTTTGGGCCTAGGGTTTGTGCCGGGCCGAAACCAGCTCGGCCTTGCGCCCTCACCGCGGCCGCCTCGGAGCTGTTCGGCCTGCCGCGCGATGTGGCCGTTGTCGCCGGCACCACGGACGGCTGCGCCTCGTTCCTGGCGACCGATGCTGCGGCCATCGGCGACGGCGTCACGGCGCTGGGATCCTCGCTGACCATCAAGATCCTGTCCGACAAGCCGATTTCGGCGCTTCGCTTCGGCATCTACAGCCATCGGCTCGGCAATGCCTGGCTGGCGGGCGGCGCGTCGAATTCGGGCGGCAAGGTGCTGGCCCAGCATTTTACGCTCGCGCGTATCATCGAACTCAGCGCGGCAATCGACCCGGGGACCACGACCGGCCTCGACTACTACCCGCTCAGCGCCGCTGGCGAGCGCTTCCCGATCGCCGATCCGGCGTTGCCGCCACGCCTCCTGCCCCGGCCAGCGGCGCAAGCGGGCGCAGCCCAATGAAAGCCGGCTCATAAAACTTGGCTTCGAACCGCGAAGCTGGGACCATTTTGTCTCCTTCGGAGAGGTGGCGTGGCGATCCTTTCATGACATGGCGGCATCGGGAAGGCTGCGCCCGGGGACAAAATGCCTGCTGATCAGCCGCGACGACGACCGCACGGCCATCGAGGGCCTGCCTTTTATACTGACCGAGGCCGGCGAAGACGCCGAACTGGTGCTGCTCTCGGCCAGCGGGGGCGACCGCTACGATCTCGACCATTACCGCCGGCTGCTTGGCCCGGCAGCGGCGCGGCGCGTGCCATGCTTCTGCACCAACCCCGACAGGATCATGCTGACGGCGGTCGGCCCCCGCTTCGGCGCCGGCGAGATCGCCGATCTCTACGAAAGCCTTGGCGGCAACGTCATCCGCATCGGCAAGCCCTACAGGGCGATTTTCGACGTGGCCCTGACGCTGGTCGGCGACCCGGAGCGCCGTGGCGTGGTCTGCGTCGGCGACAGCGTCGAGCACGACATATCGGGGGGAAAAAGCGCCGGAATCGCCACCGCGCTGGTGCTAAGTGGAATACTGGCGGACACTTCAGATCTCGCCGCCGTTTTCGACGAACAGCAGGCCTGGCCGGACTATATCACCGAAAGCTTCAGCTTCCGGTGACCGCTTCCAGCATGCGCCGCGCGCTTTCCTCGTCGGTGATCAGGATCGTCGGTGCGATCAGGGTCATGGCGCCGAGCAGCGCCTCGGTCTTCTCCGCACCGCCGGAGGTGAGGATGCGGATCGGCGCCTTGCGCAGACGGTCGACATCCACCGACATCACGTGGCTGTTGACGGGATGGTCGACCAGATCGCCATTGAGGTCGAAGAAATGGAACAGAAGGTCGCCAACGGCGCCACGCGCAAGCAGGGCCTCCCGATCCGCTTCCTTGAGAAAGCCGCCGCGAGAGAAGGTGGTGGCCGAGGCGATGCCGCCGACGCTCAGCAGAACGGCATCGAGCACGTTGGCCATTTCAAAAACCTCCTGCAGGCCGCATCGCTCGACCAGCGCGATCTTGGTCTCGACGCTGTCGACGACGGCCGGCGTCGGGATCAGATAGCCGTCGCCCTGGAAGATTTGGGCGAAGCGCCAGGCGAACTCCGCCGGGTTGTAGCGCCGCACGACGCCGACGCCGCCAAGCAGAGAAATGACCTTGAAGTCGGTGAGCGACTTGGCGCTGATGAAGGGCAGGCTCGAGAACAGCGTCCGGCCCCAGCCCACGCCGACCCGCATGCCGGATTTCATCGTGTCGGACAGGAAACTGCCGGTCTTGGCGCTGATTGCCGGCAACGGATCGGCGTCGGGCGTGGAAAGCGGCGCCACCAGCGCCTGCTGCAGCCCGAACGTCTTTTCCAGCGCGCGCTCCAGCCGCACGATTTCGGACAACTCGCTTTCGATGCTGATCTTAACCTCGTTGCGCGCGCGGGCGTCCGCCAGCATGCGTACGATGGTGACGCGGCCGACGCCAAGCACATCGGCGATCTCGTTCTGCGTCATCTGCTCGACGAAATACATCCAGGCGGCGCGGATCCTCAGGCGATCCGTCCGGCTTTCGCTGGCGACCTGCTCGGTTGCCTCGCCTCGGCCGTTTTCGCTTTCGCCCTGTCGTCGCCTGCCCACGCTTGTCTCTCCCCCTGCGGCAATGGACGAGCGCGCCGTCGCCGATTCTGCATGCTGGTCTAGTATCGCCTATTGATCTACCAATCGATAGGAACAATGTAGAGGTGATGGCCGCCACCTGTTGGCGGCCATCCGCAGCAATTTCGAGGCGATCCGCGATGCTCCGACAAATCTCCGAAGATGTCCGCGTCAATCTGAAAGACCGGCTGCGGGAAGTCCGCGACGTGATCCGCCAGAGCCGCCATGACGGCAGCGGCGACGCCAGTGTCCTGCGCGAAGCAACCAGCCATCTGCCGTCGTTTCCGGGCAAGGGCATCGAAGGCCTGCTCAGCCATGCCGCGAGTGCCGTCGATGAAGCGCTGTCGATCGCTGAATCCTTCGTCCCGCATGAGCGCCCGATAGAGGTGGACGGCACGACGGTAAAAGGCCTCGGCACCTATTTTCCGGTCGGCAATGAGGATCGCCAGCTGAGCGCGGAGCGCCTGTTCCGGCGCGATATGTACTATCTGACCAAGGCAGTGCTTGCCGGCCTGAACATCGACAATGCCCGCATCCACGAAGCCGATTTCGCGGCCGTCCATGCAACGATGCGCAAGCGGCATGGCGACCTTTTGGCCGCATTGGCCGCGCCGGGCGCCGGACTGCAGGCGATCGCGGCCATTTGTTCGGCGTTGCTGGTCGAGTGCCTCAACCAGCGTCCCGTTCGCTTTGCCGAGACCGCGCCGGAAACGCCGGCGGTGGGCGGCCAAGCGCTCGACATAAGCTGCCTGGCGCCGCTCGCTTTGGCTTGCGGCCTGGCCACCACCGGCAGGGACGGTTCGCCGGAGCCGGATATGCTGGAGATCGCGATCCTGGCAGCCGATATCCGCCACGACCGCATCGTTCAGGCCTGCGCCAGGGCGAACCCGATCAGTGAATTGACACCGGTTTTCGCCACCTTGCTTGCCCATTTGCCGTAATTATCGAGACCTCGGCTAGCCTTCCGCCGCCATCGCCATGATCGTTTTCTTGGCGCGCTGGATCGAGGCCGGGCTCATCGAGAGTTCGGTCAGCCCCATCCTCACGAAGGTCGCAATGAGATCGGGGCGGCCGGCCGCCTCACCGCACATGCCGACCATGATGCCGGCGGCGACGCCGGCTTTGGCCGTCATGTCGATCGCCGACATGACGGCCGGATTGGTGACATCGTTGAGCTTCGCCACGGTCGGGTTGAGCCGGTCGGCGGCCATGATGTACTGGGTGAGGTCATTGGTGCCGATCGAGAAGAAAGCGACCTCCCTGGCCAAAGCCGGGGCGATCAGCACGGCGGCCGGGGTTTCGATCATCACGCCGAGATCGAACGTCGCATGTGGCACGCCTTCGGCTTTCAGTTCGGCGGCGCATTCATCGACCAGAAGCCGCGTCTGCCTGACCTCACCAATATCGGACACCATCGGCAGCATCACCTTGATGTTGCCGTGGACGGCCGCCCGCAGCAGCGCCCGCAGCTGGCGCTTGAAGATGTCGGGCCGGTCGAGGCACATGCGGATGCCGCGCCAGCCGAGGAAGGGGTTTTCCTCATCGGGAAATTCGATGCCGGCAATCGGCTTGTCGCCGCCAATGTCGAGCGTCCGCACGATAACCGGATACGGCGCAAAAGCCTTGGCCAGCGCCGCGTAGGTTTCCGCCTGCATGTCTTCCGAGGGCAGGTGCATGTGGCGCATGAACAGAAGCTCGGTGCGGAACAGGCCGACGCCCATGGCGCCGGCCTCCAGCGCCGCCTCGATTTCCTCCAGCGAGCCGATATTGGCCGCGACTTCGATGATCCTGCCGTCGGCGAGCTTCGGCGTCACCGTCTTGAAGACGGTCAGCCCGGCGCGCTCCCTTGCCGCCGCTTCGACGCGGCCGGCGAAGTCGGCGCGGGTCGCCTCGTCGGGGTCGATGATCACATGGCCGGCATTGCCGTCGAGCGCGACTTCTCGCGCCGTGCGCAAGGCATTGACCTGATCGCCGAGGCCGAGCACCGCCGGAATGCCGTGCGAGCGGGCGATAATGGCGATGTGCGAGGTCGCGCCGCCATGGCCGCAGACCACGCCGCCGATGCGCTTCAGCGGCGCGCGCGCCAGATCCCAGGCGCCGATGTCGTCGGCAATCAGGATAGCCCCTTCGGGGATGTTTTCGAGGCTGACATCGTCCTGCCCCAGCAGCACCAGGCAGATCTGCCGGCCGACCGCCTGGACGTCGTCCGCCCGCGCGTTGAGATAGTGATCGTCGACAGCGCCGAAATCGGCGGCGATGGTGGAAGCTGCTGTGATGACAGCCGAAATCGCATCGTTGCCGCCCTTGATCAAGGTCTCGGCCTCGCCGGTCAGGCTGTCGTCGGCGGCGATGTCACGAAGCGCGGCGACGATGCCGCGGTCTCCAGCCGACAGGCTGTCCTGCGCCAACGCATGGTCCATGCGCGCCTGGACGGCGCCAACGGCGGCGCGGAACCTGTCGATCTCGCCGGCAATCTCCTCCGCCTGCAACATGCGGCCTTGTCCGGCAATATCGGGCGGGAAATGCGCAAAGGCCGGTCCGATGGCAAATCCTTCGCTTGCGGCTACACCACGCAAGCCGGTTGCTCGACCAAGCGTCGCCGGCACGGATTCGGGCGCTGGCGCGGGTGCCATTTCCTGCCCATTCGCCGGGCTCTGCGACTCAGCTTCATCATCCAGGCCCGCTCTCGGATTTTCCAGATAGCCGATCAGCGCCTCGATCGCCTCGATGGCGTCGGCGCCGTTCGCCCGCACAGTGACTTCCTGGTTCTCCTTGACCGCCAGCAGCATGAGCTTGACCGAACTCTTGGCGCTGACCGCCTTGCCGTCCTTGACCAACTCGACATCGGATTCGAAACCCTTGGCGAGCTTGACGAACCGCGTCGCGGGACGGGCGTGCAAACCTTCATGCACTCTGACGATGGTCGAGCGTTCCATGGCAAATACTCTGCTTTTCTTGGCGCCACCGCCAGACGGGTGACGGCTCGGATACTGTCAGGCGGCGATGGTGATGATCGTGCCGGTCTTCAGGGCGGCCACGAGCGCTTCCGGATCGACCGGCGATGCGCAGATTTCCCCTGGCCTCTCGGCCTCGGCGGCGCCGTTGAACGAGATGACGACATGGCCCATTTCAACCACCTTGCTCCAGGCGCTGGCGCCGATCGCCGTTATGGCAGCTGAAACCGGGCCGAGGGTGATCGACGCGCCCTTTTGAGGCGCGCCGTCGCTGGGTCCGTGCTCCGTCTTGTGGAGCACGGAAACCTCTGCAAGTTCCGGCGGCGAGCCATCCGCAAACAGTATGACCACGCCCGCTTCGGCGAGGTCCGCCACTTCGGGGCCGATGGCGGTGACCCGTGTTCTCAGAAGAACCGTCATATGGCGAACCTCATTTTGTACCTGTCTCTAGAACACGATCAGGCTGACGACCCAGGCGATCAGCACCGAGACCGGGCCCATGATCTGGCGGCTGATGAGCACCGCCGGAACCCCGATTTCGATCGTCTTCGGTTTGGCTTCACCGAGCGCCAGGCCGACGGGGACGAAGTCGCAGCCCACCTGGGTATTGTAGGCAAACAGCGCCGGCAGCGCCATTGCCGGCGAAATCGTGCCGTTGGCGATCTGCGGGCCGATGATGGCGACACCGATGACCTGCGCGATAACAGCGCCCGGCCCGAGGATGGGCGACAGGAACGGCAGGCCGCAGATCGCCGAGATGATCAGCAGGCCGACGATGTTGTTGGCCAGCGGACCCATCGGCTGTGCCAGCACATCGCCGATACCGGTGTAGAGGATCAGGCCGATGAGCATGGTCACGAAGGCCATGAACGGCAGCACGTTGCGGATGACCTGATCGATGGTGCGGCGGCCGGCGTTGAAGAAGATGCCGACGATACGACCCATGACGCGGCCGATCGTGCTGATGAGGCCGATCAGCCCGCCCTCGCTAGGCAGCGCCGTCGGCGTCGCATTGGTGTTGCTCGAACTCATCGCTGCTGCTCCCCCTGCGGTCGTGACCGTTTCGGATCCGTCCGCCATTGTGATGTTGGCCGGCTTCACGCCCGAAACGTAGATGTCCTCGGTGATGAACTGGGCCAGCGGCCCGGACTGACCGACCGGCGTCAGATTGACGGTCGGGATGCGCTTGCGCGGATAGACGCCGCATCGTGCGGTGCCGCCGCAGTCGACGACGACAACCGCCATCTCGCTTTCGATCGGCGGCGCCCTGAACCCGTCGACGGCTTCGGCACCAGTCATATCGGCGATGAGTTGCGCCACGGGATGAATGCCACCGCCGGTCACCGAAACAACCTTGCTTCGCTGCGCGGTCGGCTCGATGACCAGCGGGCCACCCCAGCCGGTCTTGCCCTGGGAAATCCGTACCGCTTTGTATGTCCTGTCCATGATGTCCTCCCCGCCCTTACAGCTCGACGCCCTGGCGGCGTGCCATGATGGCGGTGATGCGTTCGGTCAGCATGCCCTTGAGCAGGATGATGACGAGACCGACGATGGCGTACCAGATCGCCACCTTGACGTGGTAGCCGGCCACGACGACGCCCTTCTTCTCCAGCTCCAGCAGCGCGACGAGAATGCCGCCCCAGACGAAATATTCGCCGGGATTGATGTGCGGGAACAGGCCGAGCGGCGGGTGCACATAGGACACGGCCGCGTCATAGAAGGCCGGCTTGTGCTTTTCTTCCAGGAACGATCCGAACGTATAGGCCATCGGATTGGTGAGGAAGAACACCGCAAGCAGCGGCAACAGCGTGTAGCGAGTCAGTGCGATCCGGCCGGCGCCGCGCGCCAGGCCATGCACGCGCTCTTCGCCGACCAGTTCGGTGACGGCGTAGAAGGCCGTCATCAGCACCACCAGCGTCGGAATGATGCCGGTGACGAAGCCGGCGAACACCTCGCCGCCCTTCTGGAAGATGCCGATGAAGTACTTGCCGATGGCGGTCAGCCAGCCGAGTTGCTCTTCCTGCTGGACGTCTTTCAGCTTTTCCTTGAACTCATCGACGGTGATGGGTCCGCTGTCCGCTTGCGCCAGGACAACGAGATGGTCGGAGGCATGCTCGACAGCGAGCTTGCCATGCAAAGCAGCATCCGAGACCATGGCACCTGCGACATGCAGATTGTGCACGGCCATGTCGGCATGCTGCGCCAACAACGAAAATACAGACATTTCTCCTCCTTATGCCGCCCGCCGGTTAATCCCAGTCGGTGCGCGGCGTCCTCTCGTCCTCTAGGCCCTTGCTACGTTCAAACCGGACAGACCCGGCTTCTTCCCCGGCTCCGACCGTGTTTTGTCGATCTGTTCGATCGCCCGTTTCACGGCCTCGGCCACACCGGATTCCCCCTCCCCCATGATTGCAGGGTTGGACCGGAGCCGATCGAGGGGAACGCCCTCGAACTCTTCATGTCTTTTGAATTTGGTGAACACGGAACGGCCGCTCATCACCATCAGGCGGCGCACGACCAGATCGGGTGTCACCACGACAAGCGCGATGGTGCCCTTGGCCAATCGACCGCGAAAATTGCCGGCTCCGACGAAGCCATCCTTGTACTGATCGGTGACGCCCCTGAAGACATCCGAATAGTGCCGCATCTGCAGCCAGACGCCGAGCGATTGCAGCGCCCACACGATAACCAGCAGAAGCAGTCCCCACTGCCAAATCGCCATTCGGTTCTCCTCCCGAAGCCTCAGTTGAACCGCACCTTGGACCAGCACGCGACAACAGCAAAGTGAGAACATTTGTTTCCGAGAATGTCAATATGTATGATATTGACCTTATCTGCCATCATCCACAGGAACGCTGACAGATTTCGGCGACGGCGCCATTGTGCTACCCTGGCCGGGAAACAGGATACGAGGAATATGGATCTGCCCTTTAGGGACGAACTGGCCTTAATGCCCGACCTTCGCCATCGGTTGCGGCAGCTGCGCTGGTTCCGCGCCACCTTTCGCGGCAGCGCCAAGGTGGTTTCGGAGACTTTTGGCGTGCGCTTTGAAATCGACGAGGCCAAGCTCACCAGGGCCTTTCTCGACTGGGTCGAGATCATGGAGGCGCAGAAGCGCTTCGCCGCGATCGACCGCGCCGACTTCATCGTCTTTGCCGCCGGCCTCGTGCTGCGCGAGCTGATCAAACAGGCGCCGGCCAGGGAAATCTCCGGCCTCACTCAGCTGATCGAGACGGAAACGAATGCCGGCACGCTGGAAATCGTCCGCTTCTGGCCGGAGGGTTTCCTCTACACCAACTACTGCGTCTCGGTGATTTCGGCGATCCACGAGCAGGAATTCGGCACGGCACCCAGCATCGACAAATGCGCCGACGACCTGCGCACCTGGTGGTCTTATCGCGAGAACGTGACCGAGGTGCCGGCGTATGCGGTGGCTTTCCTCGACCGCTTCCTCGGCGCCGAGCCGAACTGGATAACGCCGGATCGAGCGCAGTCCCGGCAAGCCATGCAACGGGCGCTCGGGACTTCCCGTGCGAGCGATGCGCTGCGCCAGCTTTGAGCCCGTCGGCTTGTGGCCCAAACACCCGCGCTATTGAACATTTGATTTTTTGCCGATAGCGATGTGCGGAATTGACTCGATGGAGAAGCGCGTGGCGCGACCAAGGCCTATTATTTTCGATTGCGACGGCGTTCTCGTCGACAGCGAACCGCTGGCCGCCAGGGCCTATGAGCGCGTCTATGAAAAGCACGGCATGCCCGGCGTCCATGGCGGCATTATCGCCCAATGCGTCGGCATGAAGCAGTCCGACATCATCGCCAAGATCAAGGATTTGACCGGCCACCAGTTTCCGGCGGCGGCGGATGACGATATCTGGGCCGAGACCAAGGTGGTGTTTTCGCAGGAATTGAAACCGACACCGGGCATCACCGCGTTTCTGCGGACTCTTGCCGGCGACCGCTGCGTTGCCTCGTCATCCTCCGTCGAGCGCATCAACCACAGCCTGGCCGTTACGGGACTGGCGCGATTTTTCGGCGATGCGATCTACAGCTCCTCGATGGTCAAGAACGGCAAGCCCGCGCCGGACATTTTCCTGTTCGCCGCCGACAAGATGGGCGCCAACCCCGCCGACTGCATCGTCATCGAGGATTCGCCCTTCGGCATCCAGGGCGCCGTCGCCGCCGGGATGACGGCGATCGGCTACACCGGGGGTGGTCATACCTACGCCGAACATGGCGCACGGCTGATGGCGGCGGGTGCCGATTTCGTCTGCGTCGACTGGCATGAAGTTAGCCGGCAATTGGCTGGACTCGGTGTTCCTGCCTGATCTGCTAGCGAACAGGCAGTCCAAGACGGACCCAATCGCCAGGCGGGATCACTGGCCCGACACGGAAATTGAAAGACAAGACCCTCGTCGCATCGCTGTCGACCTCGCATCGAAAGCCCAGATGATACCAGGTGGTTGTCGTGCGGAAGGCTACATCGGGGGCGTCGAGGATGTTGCCAGCCTTCAGCGGAACACTTGGGATCAACTCGGGAAAATAGGAGGCATCCAGCAATTGCTGCTGCAACGCGCTGGCGCAAAGTTTGGCTGCCCGCTTGCCGCGAGGCACTCCGGCCATCGAGCTTGTGGCCGACGCGTCGCCGGTCGCGCCCTGTGAGTAGAGCTTGCGGACGCCCGGAAGGTCCGAATAGCGCCGCGATGCAGCGGCTACGTCCGTGGAACTTGGCCTCCTAGCGCTCTCGCTTGCGGACTTCGAGACCTTTGAAGGCTCGGGCTTTGGCGCATTTGCAGGCCTGGGCTTCGGCGCTTCGGCTGATGTGGGAAGCTCGATTGTGGGAAGCTCGGCCTCACTGTCGCTACCGGCCGTAGCCAATGGCGTTGGTGCCTCGGCCGTTTGCTTGTTTGCGTCGTGCGCGTCTTGTTGGACTGCCTGCTGTTTGTCTACGTCCTGGGCTGAAGCTGCCTGTTTCTCCTGCGTGGGCTCGGCCTGCTTGGCTGCGGTTGCCGGCTTCTCGCCGACTCTGGTTGAATCTGCCGGCGCGATGGATTTTTCCTCTGCCTGCTTCGGCACGACAGGCTTCGAATCCTCATCCTTGGCCGGCGCGGGCGAATTGTCTTCAGCGCTGGCCCCATCCAGGGATTTCCTGGGGCCGCCATCCTTGTCGCCGAACTGAAAAACGGGCTTCAGGACTTCGATTGGAGGGGGCTTGCGCGCCTGCTTTTCCGACGGAGGCGGTTTTTCAACTTTCTGTTCGGGCGGCTTTTCAACCTTCGGTTCCGGCGGCTTAGGGGGCAACACGGGAGCAGGTCTCGGCTTCGGCTGCTCGGGCGGAGGCACGAGCGCGACATTGACTGGCTGCTCCTCCTGCGGCTGTTCCGGAGGCGTGGGTATGCCATATACCAGGAGCGCCGCGACAAGCGCATGCAGGATCAGCGATGCGGGGATGCCCCACAACAGATTCCGACGCCGTTCTCCTGTCTCGCCCTTCATCCTGACCGATGTGGAATGAAATAGCGGCGGCTTCAAGCATAAGCACTGGATTGGCGCAATTTGGCCCCTGAGAGGTTGGTGATCTGGATCACCACGCGCAGGGCCTTGCTATCGAGGCGCGACTCAACAAGCGGCCGCCCGTCCGATTTCATCAGACCTGGGATCAGCTAGCTTGCTGCGGGCCCAGGACCCCGTTCAGAAGCCCCTGGTCCAGCCGCGTTTCTCCAAACCAGTTCAGCCGGTTGATGCTGATGAAGCCTGCATCGATCGCCGCGTTTTCGTCGCCCGGCTGGCTGGCATGGTCGCGGCCGCGCGGAATGGTGATGACCGTGCGATTACCATCGCTCTCCATGATCTCGGCCTTGCGGGCGATCTTGTCGCGGCCGATGCGCGGCTGCCTGACTTCGGCCGGCAGCGAAGTCGGCAGGTTGATGCTCAACCAATGGCCATCCGTCGCCCAGTCGGCACGCGACCGCCACAGTGAGGCGATCAGTGTGCCCAGCCACTGGTCATCGGCATCGGTGAAGTGAGGGTTCTTCACGCGAGAGAAGCCTATGGCAGGCAAGCCCCAGAAGGTCGCCTCTCGCGCAATCCCAAGCGTGCCGGAATAGGCGAGATCCTCGGCGACGTTGCGGCCGTCATTGACGCCCGCCAGCACCAGGTCCGGCTTCCGCGCATCGGCAAACAGCCACGTCATTGCGCTCACCACACAGTCGGCGGGCGTGCCGGAACAGGAATACCAGCCCGGCCTCACGCGCTGCATGGTCAAGGGCCGAGCGATCGTCAGCGACGAACCGGCGGCGGTGCGCTTGCCATCGGGCGCGACCACCCACACATCGTCGCTCAACAAGCCGGCGGCCTTGACGAGACGGGCAAGCCCCGGGGCTTCGATGCCGTCATCGTTGCAGATCAGAATTCTCATGGTTTTCTTGCCTCCGGCACCGTGATGCGCTGGCCGGTGCGGCATTGCGTGCGCAGCGGCGGGATGTGGCTTTTGAGATCATCGAGAAGATCGGCGGCGCAGGAATGACCGAGCGCCATAGGGCGCCCCGCTCTTTCCCAGATTTCGACATTGCCCGACAGCGTCGGATGGGTGGGCATGCGCACCCAGTCCGCCCGACCGGCCTTGTGCAACAGATCGCCCGGCGAGCCGGACGGCAGATGCCCGGTGAGCAGCACTGGAAAACCGGCCTGGTCGGCGCGCGGCAGCAGCCGCGACGAGGGTCCGGCCTCACCCATGCCGTCATCGGCAAGCAACGGAAGCGACGGCAGGGGATCGGCATCGGTCCAGTCGGCTGCATCCTGCAATCGGCGAAGCAAGAACTCCGAGACACCTGGCAGCAGGGATGCGGTGGCGCCGATCTGCGCTTCCAGTGACGAACGCATGCCGGCATGGATGGCAAACGGTCCCGGCAAGGCCGCGATCAATTCGAGCGACCGGCCCGACAGCGGCGTCGGCAAAAGACACCCCTGCGGATGCTTCGCAACCCACTGCGAAATCTCGCGCGCCCGCGCCGCGCCCGGCACTGGATCGGCGCCGTAGGAGGCGTCGAGGACAAGAAGGTCGCATTGCGGGATCGTGTCCATGACGAAGACATTGCTGTCCGGCACCACGTCGGCGGAATAGGCAACGCGGCTTTCGCCATCATCGACGGCAAACCAGACGCCGCCAACGACATGCCCTGACCGTCCAGTCCTGATGGAGAGATTGCCGCTCTCCAGCGTATCGCCGGGCTCGAAAAGCTCGACGCGATCTTTTGGAAAGGGGAACTGCTTAAGATCATTGGGGTCCGCGTAGCCGGCAAGTGCGGCCGGAGCCTCGTCGCGGGTCTCGGCCGTCATGAAGATCGGGCCGACATAGCCGCGCGACAACAGCCAGCTCAGCGCGCCGATATGGTCCTCATGGGCATGCGACACGAGCAGCGCGTCGATGTCGGCGATCGACCCGTTCAGCGCCGGATAATATTCTGCTCCGGAAGCGCCGACCTTGATGCCGATGTCGAGCAGGATGCGATCGTTTCCGCTGCTGACAGCAAGACTGGTGCGGCCCTTTTCCCCAAAGCCACCGAACAGATCGAGCATCATCATGATACCGCCCCCACCGCCGGGATCAGCCAGCCGGATCGTATCCGCAGGCGCGCCTGGGCTCCGCTCTCCAGCACGACCGGGTCGGGCTGTTCGAAATGCAAGATGAGGTCGGGGCTGGCGAAAGGCGTGAATTCGATGCGCGCCGAGCCGCCCTGGTAGATCACTCGCTTGACCAAGCCGTCGAAACCGGGGCCGTCCGGCGACACGTCGAGATCGGCTGACCGGCAGCAGATCCTTGCGCCAGCGCGCGGCCGCTCGCCAAGCCGGCAGCGGACAACCAGCTCAGCGCCGAGAACCCGGACCTTGCAGTGACCTGCCTGCTCCGCGCCGAGCACATCGGCGGGCAGCAAAATACCTTGCGAAATGAAGGACGCCACCATTTCATTTGCCGGCTCATGATAGAGTTCGCGCGGCGTCGCCAGCTGGGCAAGGCGCCCGCCATCCATCACCGCGATGCGGTTGGCCAGAGCCATCGCCTCGGCCTGATCATGGGTGATGTAGACGATGGTCGTGCCGGTGCGCTTGTGGAAGGACGCGAACTCGTCCTCCATAGAGGCCCTCAGATGCACGTCGAGATTGGCGAGCGGCTCGTCGAACAGCACCAGCGAGGGCGCGGCGACAAGGCAGCGCGCCAACGCCACGCGCTGGCGCTGGCCGCCCGAGAGATTGGCCGGCCGGCGGTCGCCCAGCCCTTGCAGGTTGACCAGCGCCAGCGCATCGGCAACCTTCCGGCGTGCGACAGCCCTATCGAGCTTCGCCACCTTCAGCGAATAGCCGATGTTTTCTGCCACCGTCATGTGCGGCCACAGCGCATAGTTCTGGAAGACGATGCCGACCCGCCGCTTCTCCGGCGCGACACTGCCGCCCTTGCCCGACACGACCTCGCTGCCGATGCGGATTTCGCCTGATGTCACTTTCTCGAATCCGGCGACCAGCCGCAGCAACGTCGTCTTGCCGCAGCCGGAGGGCCCGAGCACCGCCAGGAACTCGCCGTCGGCGACATCGATCGACACATCCTTCACCGCATCGAAATTGGCGAAGCTCTTGGTCACATTGTCCAGGCTCAATCGCGCCATGGCAGCACTCCGCTGGGAAGGTAGGGGGCAAGCAGATTGGTCACCAGCATCAGCATGAAGGTGACCGCCACCGTGATGACCGACATCGCCGCCGCGTAGTTGGAATCGCCGCCCTGCTCGAAGGAAAACATCACGACGCCGATCGTCTCCGAGCCCGACGACCACAGCAGCGCCGACACGGTAAGCTCGCTGAGCGCGGTCATGAAGATCAGCAGGCCGCCGGCGATCGCCGCGGGTGCGACGAGCGGAAAGATGATCGTGCGCATGCGCGTGAACAGCCCGGCGCCCGCCACTTGCGCAGCCTCCTCCAATGCCCGGTCGATCTGATGATAGCCGCTGATGGTTGGCCGCAGCGCCAGCACCAGGAAGCGGGCGAGGTAGGCATAGAGGATGATCCAGACCGTGTTGTAGAGCTGGATGCCGGTCAGCGGGATCGGCCGCAGGAACAGCAGCAGCGAGGCGATCGCCAGCACCACGCCCGGCAAGGCATAGGGCAATTCGACCGAAAGGTTGAGCAACCGCACCCAGCGCTGCTTGCCCCAGGCGATCAGATAGCCGATCGGCACGGCGACGATGACCGCGAAGAAGGCAGCCGCGATCGATAGCCAGAAGCTGTTGAAGAAGGCGCGATTGGCCGCGTCATGCTCGAACAGCACGAAACGATAATTGTCGAGCGTTATCGTCTTGGCGGTGAGCGCAATTCCGTAGCCCGGCACCAGCGACGTCAGCGCTAGCCCGAACAGCGGCAGGACCAGCACCAGGACGACCAGCAGCCACATGCCGGCCTGGACGGCGGGCCGCCACCGGCCGAGTTCATAGGGCTCGGCCGCCAGCGATGTCGAGCTGATGCGATAGTCGCGGCGGCGGCTCATGACCTCCTGGGCCAGAATACCCGCCATGGCGATGACGCCGATCAGCACCGACAGGAATGCGGTTTCGCCCAGCACGGCGGGGCCGCCGCCGGCCAATTTTTGATAAATCAGCGTTGGCAGCACGAGATAGTTGGCGGGAATGCCAAGGAAGGCCGGGATACCGAAATTGCCGACGCAGGACACGAAGGCGAGTGCCGCTGCCGCCATGATCGACGGCGTCATCAGCGGCAGCACGATGGTGATCAGCACGGTGAACCAGCCGGCGCCGCCCGCCCGCGCCGCCTCGACCAGTTCGCGCGGCAGCTTGCGCAGGCCGGCACGCACCAGGAGGAAGACCAGCGGGCCGTACTGCACGCCGAGCAGCAGGACAATGCCTGATGTGGAATAGAGCGGATTTTTGGTACCGAGCGGCGGTGCCGCGCCGAAGAGTTTGAGGAACGGGCTCGCCGGGCCGAACAGTTGCAGCCAGGCCAGCGCCGTCACCTGTGGTGCGATCATCAAGGGCATGACGTAGCAGAGCACCAGGGCACCGCGGCGACGGATATCGGTCAGCGTGATGAGGAGGGCCACCAGCGTTCCAGACAGCACCGCCAGCAGGGTGCCGCCGACGCCGACTACCAGCGTGTGCCAGGTCGCGATCCAGGTCGCTGGGCTGGCGAGCCCCGCCTTTATCGCGGCGGCCGACAGTGTGCCGCCGGGTGCGACGATCTCCTTGATGAGGCGCAGCATCGGCAGCAGCGACAGCAGGACGATGACGATGGCTACCGCCGCCGTCAGGGCCATTTCCTGGCCACGGCTTTCCCTGATCCGTGTTGACATGATTGCTTTTCCTGGGGATCGATCGGCCGATGCGCTCGGGTCTCGCCCGTCAGGGATGCCGTTGTGACGGCATCCCGCCGGGATTTGCCGGCTCAGCCGCCGAACAGTTCCGAGAACTTCGCCTTGTCGGCGACGGTCTTGGTGACGATTGCCTTGGTGTCGAACGGCATCACCTTGATCTTGACGCCTTCCGGCAGCCATTCGGGGCGGCCGACCGAGGCGCGCGCCGGCAGATAGCCCATGGACAGTGCGAGCTTCTGGCCGTCGTCGGAAAGAATGAAGTCGACGAACTTCTTGGCGCCGTCGACATTCTTGGCGGTCTTCATGATGGCGACCGGTTCGGTCACCGCCGGCACGCCTTCGCTGGGGAACACGAACTCGACCGGCGAACCCTTCTTCTTGGCATTCATCGCCATGAAGTCGACCAGGATGCCATAGGGCTTCTCGCCTGATGCCACCGACTTCAGCACGGCGCCATTGCCGCGCACGCTGACGGTATTGTTGGCCTTCAGCTTCTGGAAGAAATCCCAGCCATAATTGCTGTCGCCGACGAAGCCCGAAAGCAAGTAGGCGGCCGCACCCGAATAAAGCGGGCTCGGCATGACCAGGCCATCGGCATAGACGGGCTTGGTGAGGTCGGCCCAATGCTCCGGCTTTTCAGCGGCCGCTGTGTTGTAGACGATGCCGGTGGTGATCAGCTTGCTGCCGAAATAGGTCTTGTCGGCGTCATAGGCATCCGGCTCGATGCCATCAAGCTCTGCCTCTGGATAGGGCAGCAGCCGGTCGTCCTTCTTCAACAGCTCCATGCTGACCGCATCGGCGATCAGAAGCACATCGGGCTGCGGGCTGCCGGCGGCGAACTCCGCCGCCATCTTGGTGAGGATGTCGCTTGTTCCGGAGCGATAGATGTTCACATCGATACCCGGCTGCGCTTTCTTGAACGCATCTACGGTCTTGGCCGCGTCGGCTTCAGGCTGTGATGTATAAAGCGTCAGTGCTTCGGCGTTTGCCACGCCGGCAAACAAAGTTGCCGCGAGCGCCAGCTGGCTGGCCAGCAGCTTGATGAAGTGCGTCTTCATGAGACCTCCTGTCTTGTCTGTGCATGACCGGTCCGGCCCCTGGCCAGTTCCCCGTCTCTTCCTCCCTGCACGGCGCATATGACTGGTGGATGACACAGCGCATGAAACCCACAAAATATGTTCATATGTACAATGTCAATTACAAATGAACAGGGGTTGTGCGACAATCGACGTGCCGGAAACCGGCATCAGTTGACATCCGGCCGGCGTTTCTCCGAAGAGGGCATCCGGCCATGCCATGGCTCATGAGGGAGGAGGACCGATGCCCCCGGAAAAACCCACACCGGCTCGCCTCCCGATGGTCTCGTCGGATCTCAACGTCAAGACGGCGTGGCTCTACTATGTCGAAGGCTTCACGCAGGAGCAGATCGCCGAAAAGCTCGATGTCTCCAGGGTGAAGGTCATGCGCACACTTGCCGCCTGCACCGCCGAAGGCATCGTCGTCACCATGATCAATGCCCCGACGGCCGAACAGGTCGGGCTCGAGCGCGCGCTTGAGAAGCGCTGGGGTCTCAACGCCGCCGTGGTCATCCCGACGCCTTCGGCCCATGACCATCTTGAAAAGGCGATCGGCCATGCCGTCGCCGCCTACCTCGGCGAGCAGATGCGGGACGGCATGACGCTGGCGATCGGCGGCGGCGCGACGCTGCATGCCAGCCTCGGTTTCCTCGCCCGCCGGCAGCTGAAGCGCGCCTCCGTGGTGGCGCTCGTCGGCAGCCTGCCGCACTCGCAATGGATCAATCCGTCCATCGTCGCCGCCAAGGTCGCCGATGTCTTCGATGTGGACAGCTACCAGATTACCGCGCCGGTGATCGTCGACTATTCCTCGCTGCGCGATCTCCTCTGGGCACAGCCGACCCTGCAGGACGTACGCCAGCGCGCGGCCGCCGCCGACATCGCGCTACTGACGGTGGGCGACATGTCGCCGGATGCCACCATCTTCCGGCACGGCATCGTGCCATCCTCGCTGATCGCCTCGCTGAAAGCGAAGGGCGCGGTCGCCAACATGCTGTGCTATTTCGTCGACGCCAATGGCGCGTTGGTCGACCATGAAGTCAACGGACGTGTCATGGCCATCGATCTCGATGTTGTCGCCCAGGTGCCGAACGTGGTGCTGGCCGCCGGCGGCAAGCGCAAGGTCGCGGCGATCCTCGCCGCGCTGAAAGCCGTCAGCACCAATGTGCTGATCACTGATAGCAATACGGCCACGGCGCTGCTTGCCAAGGGTGGCTGAAACGGCTTCGATCCGACGGGTTTTTACGGGCTATATCAGCCCGCGCTCGCGCAAAAAATCCTCGACGCCGACATGGGTCATGGACTCGAACTCGGCGATCGCCTCGGCCACCCGCTTGCGCTGGGCCGCCAGCAGCGTGAACACCTGCTTCATCTCGCCGGAAACGCCAAAACGGCTCCAGCGCTCTGCGATATGCAGGGGAAGGCCGATGTCGGCGCAGAACGCATCCAGGCTGTCATAGCCGAGGCCGACGACAAGCTGCCTCGTCTCCTCCGCCGACATGCGCGGCTCGAAGGCGTGATCGTGCAGGCGCTGCGCCACCAGCTTGATATCGGACGGCGACGCGCCCATGACCTTGCTGAACAGGGTTTTGACGTCAGATGGGTCGAATGCGGGCATGTTGGCCTCCGTGGATAGCGATCCATCTAGAACATGGGTCAAGGGTCGGCGCCTGACAAGTCGTTTCTGTTTGTGAGCCGGCGCATCATCTGGCGCCGGCCTACAGAGCCTAGACCAGCATGCCCATCGGGTTCTCAATCAGCCGCTTGAAGGCGACGAGCAATTCGGCACCGAGCGCACCGTCGACGGCGCGATGGTCGGTCGACAATGTCACCGACATCACGGTGGCGATTTTGATCTCGCCGTTCTTGACCACTGCCCGCTCCTCGCCGGCGCCGACCGCCAGGATCGTCGCATGCGGCGGGTTGATGACCGCGGCAAAATCCTTGATGCCGAACATGCCGAGACTGGACACCGCCGTGGTGCCGCCCTGATACTCTTCCGGCTTCAGCTTGCGGCCGCGCGCGCGACTGGCCAGATCCTTCATCTCGTTGGAGATGGTGGACAGCGTCTTTTCGTCCGCCTTGCGGATGATCGGCGTGATCAAGCCACCCGGGATCGACACGGCAACGCCGACATCGGCATGCTTGTGCTTGACCATGGCGCTTTCCGTCCACGACGCATTGGCATCCGGCACCGCCTTCAGCGCCATCGCCATCGCCTTGATCACCATGTCGTTGACCGACAGCTTGTAGGCGGGAGCCTCGCCCTTTTCGGTCTTCTTCACCGGCGCCGCCGCATTGATCTGCGTGCGCAGCGCCAAGAGCGCATCGAGTTCGCAGTCGAGCGTCAGGTAGAAATGCGGGATGGTGGTCTTGGCCTCGACCAGCCGGCGCGCGATGGTCTTGCGCATGTTGTCATGCGGGACGAGTTCGTAGGAGCCCGCTTCGAACAAGCGCAGCACGTCCCCCTCCCCCTTGAGGGGAGGGTGGCCGGCCAACGGCCGGTCGGGTGGGGTCGCTTCGACCGGGCTCGGCGTTATGGCAGTGCTGGATTGGGCGGTGCCTTCTGAGGCGACGCCCTCCGTCCGTTTCGCGGACACCTCTCCCTCGAGGGGGGAGGAAAGTGCCGCATCGACATCGGCCTTCACCACACGGCCATGCGGGCCCGTGCCTGATATATTGGAGAGCGCAATGCCTGCCTCACGGGCAAGGCGCCGTGCC
This sequence comes from Mesorhizobium sp. M1409, assembly GCF_040317535.1. NCBI lineage: Bacteria > Pseudomonadati > Pseudomonadota > Alphaproteobacteria > Hyphomicrobiales > Phyllobacteriaceae > Mesorhizobium > Mesorhizobium sp. M1409. Next base: position 23,929 of record NZ_JAMYKV010000030.1, on the reverse strand, counting down.
AAAGGTGTCGCGCGGGTTCTCCCCTCCCCCTCGAGGGGAGGGTGGCCGGCCGCAGGCCGGTCGGGTGGGGTCCTCTCGGCAGTGCTCGACGCGGGGGCGGTGCCTCCTGAGGCAACCCCCTCTGTCGACTTTGTCGACATCTCCCCCTCGAGGGGGGAAATTGGCGCATAGCTTTCATCGTCGGCATAGATCCACGCGACAGCCGCGCCGACCGCGATATCGACACCTTCCTTGCCGGTGACATCGCGCAGGACGCCGCTGGCCGGCGCGTCGATTTCCATCGCCGCCTTGTCGGTCTCGATCTCGAACAGCACATCGCCCTTCTTGACCCTGGCGCCTTCCTCGGCGAACCAGCGCGAGATCTGTCCGGTCGCCATGTCCATGTCGACCTTTGGAAGAATGACTTCGGTCGGCATGGGCTAGCGAACCCCTTTCACGAGGGCGCGCGCGGCGGTGATGATGTCGGGAACCTGCGGCACCGTCGCTTTCTCGAGTTCCGGATTGTAGGGGATCGGCGTTTCGGCGCCGCCCAGCCGCACGATCGGCGCGTCGAGGTAGTCGAACGCCTCGCTCTCGGCGATCATGGCGCTGACCTCGGCGCCGATGCCCAGCGTCTTGACCGCTTCGTAGACGCACATCAGCCGCGACGTCTTCTTGACGCTGTCGATGACGGTCTGCTTGTCCATCGGCCGGATGGTTCGCAGATCGACGACTTCGACGTCGATGCCTTCGCTCTCCAGCGCGGCAGCGGCGTCGAGCGCCTTCTGCACCATGATCGAGGTGGCGACGATCGTCAGGTCGCGGCCCTCGCGGCGGATATCGGCCTTGCCGATCGGCACCGTGTAATAGCCTTCGGGCACCGGGCCCTTCGTCTTGTAGAGCAGCTTGTGCTCGAAGATCATCACCGGATCGGGATCGGCGACCGCCGCCAGCAGCATGCCCTTGGCGTCGTAGGGCGTCGCCGGCTGGATGACTTTCAGACCCGGCACATGGCCGAGCCAGGCCTCGAGGCTCTGGCTATGCTGGGCCGCCGCACCGGTGCCGGAACCGGCGGGAAAGCGCATCACCACGGGAACCGAGACCTCGCCACCCAGCATGAAGCGCATCTTGGCCGCCTGGTTGACGATCTGCTCCATGGCGAGCGTGGCGAAATCGGAAAACTGGAATTCGAAGATCGGCCGCATGCCGGTGAGGGCAGCGCCCACCGCGACGCCCGCACCGCCCAGTTCCGAGATCGGTGTGTCGATCACGCGGCCAGCGCCGTAACGTTCGACCAGATCGCCGGTGACCTGGAAGGCGCCGCCATAGACGCCGATATCCTCGCCCATCAGGAAGACGCGTTCGTCCATGTCCATGGCGATCGCCATGGCTTCCTGGATCGCCTGGGCGTAGCTCAGTTCACGCACCATCGCGTCCATCACGCCTGCTCCGTATAGACATAACTCCCGGTGTCGCGAACGTCGGGCGACGGGCTCACCTTGGCGAACTCGATGCCGTCGGCGATCTCCTGCGCCACCGCGTCACGGATGGCCTCGATACCCTTGTCGTCGATGAAGCCGAATTCCCTGAGCTCGCTCTCGAACAGGGTGATCGGATCGCGGTTCGACATCCAGTCCTCGATCTCCTCCTTGGTGCGATAGCGGTTGCGGTCGCTCTTGGAATGGCCGCGATGGCGATAGGTCTTGGATTCGATCAGCGTCGGCCCCTCGCCCGCGCGGGCTCGGGCGACGGCCTGATGAGACGCCTCGGCGACCTCGGAGAAGATGTTGCCATCGACGATGACGCCCGGCATCGAATAGGCGGCGGCGCGCTCGGCGATGTTCTTGACGGCGGTCGAGCGGGCCGTCGATGTCGACATGCCGTAGCCATTGTTCTCGCACACGAAGATGACCGGCAGCTTCCAGATCGCCGCCATGTTGAGTGCCTCGTGGAAGGCGCCTTCATTGTTTGCGCCGTCGCCGAAGAAGGAGACTACGACCTTGCCGGTCTTCATCATCTTGGAGGAGAGCGCCGCGCCGACAGCGATCGGGATGCCGCCGCCGACGATGCCGTTGGCGCCGAGATTGCCCTTGCCGACATCGGCGATGTGCATCGAGCCGCCGCGTCCCTTGCAGTAGCCGGTGGTCTTGCCGAAGAACTCGGCGAACATGCGCTTGACCTCGGCGCCCTTGGCGATGCAGTGACCATGGCCGCGATGCGTCGAGGTGATCTGGTCATCCTCGGCGAGCGGCATGCAGATGCCCATGGCGCTGGCTTCCTGGCCGATCGACAGATGCATGGTGCCGTGGATGAGGCCGCGCGTGTAGCACTCCTCCGCGCCCTCCTCGAAGCGGCGGATGAGGTACATCTTGTAGAGCACCTGCCTGAGCTGCTCGGCGCTGTACTGGCGATAGACGAAGGGCAGGTTGGCGCGACTGTCCGCGACGGCTTTGCTGGCTCCGGCCATGATCACGCCCCCACGGACCCATAGACGAGCTTGTCCTGGCGGGCGCGCAGTTCGGCGATCTTGGAGCCCGCCGCGGGAGCTGCATTCGCATAGGTGATGAGCTCGCCCTTCTTGATCGGCGCCGTGACCGAGCCGCCCTGCAGCAGGCCGCAGGGAATGGCCTTGGCGGCGCGCGCCTCCGGCGTCGTCATGATCCAGGCGCGGTAGCAATATTCGCCGATCGCATCGAGCTTCTCGCCCGGCTTCATGTCCTTCTTGGCCACCGCGCAGACCTCGGCCACGGGCTTCGCCAGCGGCACCATGTCGGCCTTGCCGTAGAGCACGACGCGGGCGCAGGTCAGCGGCACTTCGAGCGAGGTCAGGTGATAGGGACGGTGGAAGGTGAAGTACGGGCCTTTGCCCATCTTCAGATCTTCCATGCGCTCCGAGATGCGCGGATGCGACATGTCGGCGACGACGAAGACGCCGGGCGCGACACCCTTGCCGATCGAATAATCGACGACGCCGACCTTCGACAGCACGCCGCCATCCTTCTGCGGCACCAGGACCTTGGACAATTCGCCGAGCGTCGCGGCCGGGCCGTGCATGCCAGCCTTGTCGGGAACCAGCCCGGTGGCGTTGGCGATCGCCGCCATCTCGACCATGGTCTTGGAGCCATCGACGAATTCGACCAGCATGCGCACATTCATGTGCCGGCGCCGGGCTTCCTCCTCATAATCGGGGGGAATGGCATCGACGTTGAGCGGATTGTTCTTACCCTTGCCGGCGGCAACGATCGGGTGGCCCATGGCCGAGACGAACTCGATCAGCTCCATACAGGAGGACGGCTCGTCCCCGGCACCCAGCGAATAGGTGACGCCAAGCCGGTCGGCCTCGCTCTTCAGATAGGCGCCGATGGTGACGTCGGCCTCGACATTCATCATCACCAGATGCTTGCCATGTTCCATGGCCCGCAACCCGATCTCGGCGCCGACGGCGGGAACCCCGGTGGCGTCGATGACGACGTCGATGAGATCATTGTTGATGACCAGGCTGGCATCGCTGGTGACCGCCACCTTGCCGGCCTCCATCGCCGCCGTCATCGCCGAGGCGTTCGAGACTTGGCGCGCATGCCCGGTTTCCTGGAAGGCGATATCGACCGCCTTGCTGGCGGCGGGCAGGTTCAGTTCGGAAATGGCGCCGATCTCGATGCCCGACATATGAGCGACGCGGGTGACGATGTCGGTTCCCATCTCGCCGGCGCCGATCAGCCCGATGCGGATAGGCTTGCCCGACTTGGCGCGTTCCTCGAGATCGCGGGCAAGACCCGTCAACGAAACATTGGAAGCCATACCGCTTATTCCTCCCACATTGCAGGCTTGTTCAATTGCCTGACGGGTATTGAACATATGTATTTCTGTCAAGACTAATGTCCATATTCCGTCGGCTTTTAGGCCACTTTCCCGGCAGTCCGGACGGGAGCGAAAAAGAGGCGGGGAATGCTCATTGTCGAGGTCGAGGTGCCATCCATCGACAGGCTGAACACGCTGCGCGATCTCATCGCCACTCATGGCGTTGTCGAGGATTTGACAACCGCGATCGTCCTGCGCCGCGACATTGAGCGCGCCGTGGATTGAGCGCTTCGATCAGGCGCCTATTTGGCAATCTCGAGCAAGGACGACACGAGCAGCTCTCGTTCGTCCTTCGACAGGACATCCGCGTCGAAGAGGTTCATGCTGCGCAACCCCTCAATGGCGAGATAGCAGACCAGCAGCGATTTGAGGTCTGGCGTCTCACCCTTCAGCCGCTCGAAAAGTTGCCGCTTGAATGTCTTTATCGGCGTCATGAAATCGGGATCCTCGGCGATCGCCGAGAATATCCAGGACGCGGACGGCCGCTTCTCCTCGCAATCATTGGCCGACAGCCTGATGTAGACGGCCAGCGGGTTTTCGTCCTTGTCATTCGCGCGGGCGGAGTCCAGCGCTTGCTCGAACTCGCGCAGATAGCCCTCGACCAACCCCTGCATCAATTTGGCCTTGGTCGGGAAATTGTAGAGCAGCCCGCCCTTCGATACGCCGGCGCGGCTGGCGACCGCTTCCAGCGACAGGCTGCCGGGCCCGGATTCCCGTGCGACGTCGGCCGCCGCGGCGAGAATCTTCTCGCGCGAGTTCGTTCGCTGGACTCTCATGGCGTCTCCCTTCGCAAACTTAGGCCCAATTGACAAGACCGTCCAGACGGTACAGTAAGATCGCCGTTATTTGAAATCGGGACCCGCAGTCGATATGTGTCCCGATGTCCGCGCTTCGCGCCGGATTTCGACTGAGGGGACTTCCTTGTTCAAGCGCATACTTCGTATCTTTCTTATCGTTCTGGTTCTGGCCGTGCTCGTCGTCGTGGTCGGCGGCATCGTCGGCTTCAACTTCCTGCGCGACAACGGCATCAAGCAATATTTCGCATCGATGAAGCCGCCGGCGGCAACCGTTTCGACGACCATCGCCAAGCCGTCGACCTGGACGCCGGGCGTCGAGGCGATCGGTACGGTCAAGGCGGTGCGCGGTGTCGACCTGACGGTTGAGACCACCGGCATCGTCAAAAGCATCCTTTTCCACGCCAACCAAAAGGTGGCGGACAATGCGGTTCTGGTGCAGCTCGACGACGCCGTCGAGCGCGCCGATCTGGACGCCCAGAAGGCGCAGGCCGCGCTCGATCAGACATCACTGGCCCGCGCCATCGAACTGACCAAGCGTGGCGTCGGCTCCGATTCGACGCTGGACACGGCGCGTGCGGCGGCCTCGGCCTCGGCGTCCCAGGTTACCAAGCTGCGGGCCGTGCTCGATCAGAAGCAACTGGCGGCGCCTTTCGGCGGTACGGTGGGCATTCCCAAGATCGATATCGGCCAGTACCTGGCCCCCGGCACCGCCGTGGTGACGCTGCAGGATCTCGACACGATGCGGGTCGATTTCTCGGTTCCCGAACAGCAACTCCCGTTGCTCAAGATCGGCCAGACGGTTCGGTTGGGCTTCGGCGGTGAGGACAGGCCGTTTGCCGGCGCCATTCGCGGCATCGACCCGAAGATCGACTCGTCCAGCCGGCTGGTGAACATCAGGGCGGAGGTCGCCAATCCCGACGGCAAGCTGACCCCTGGCCAGTTTGTGCAGGTGCGTGTCGAACTGCCTGAAGAGCAGAACGTGCTGACGCTGCCGCAAACGGCACTGACGACCAGCCTCTATGGCGACTACATATTTGTGGTGCGGCCGGCGAAGCCCGCCGAGGCGGCCCCGGCGCAGGCAGACAAGCCGGAAGAAAAACCCGCGGCGCCGGCAGCCGACAAATCGGCGGACGCCAAGCCCGCGGACACGAAGCCGGCCGATGCCACGAAGTCCGCGGCTGACGCAGCCAAGCCTGCCGCCGATGCGGCAAAGCCGGCGGACAAGGCTGCCGATCCGGCCAAGCCAGCGGCGGAAGGTGACAAGCCCGCGCTGGTGCTGTCGCAGGTGTTCGTCAAGCCAGGCCGGCACAATCAAGGCATGGTCGAGATCGTCGAGGGGCTGAAGACTGGCGACGAGGTCGTCACCGCCGGTCAGAACCGCCTCTTCAACGGCATGTCCGTCGTTGTGGACAACACCATCGACCCGACCAAATCGGCGAACAAGCAGGCCGACCCGCAATGAGCGTTTCCGATCTCTTCATTCGCCGGCCTGTCCTTTCGACGGTCCTTGCTTGCATGATCCTGCTCTTGGGTTTCCAGGGCATCTTCAACCTGTCGATCCGGCAGTATCCGAAGGTCGACGAAACGGCGATCACCATCACGACGGCCTATCCAGGCGCCAGCGCCGATCTGATCCAGGGCTTCATTTCCGCCCCGATCGCCCGCGCCGTCGCCTCGACCGAGAACATCGACTACGTCACCTCGTCCAGCCGCCCGTCCTCCAGCACCGTTACGGTGCAGATGAAGCTCGGCTCCAACCCTGACGTCGCGCTGACCGAAGTGCTGTCCAAGGTCCAGGGCGTGCGCGGCACCTTGCCGGACGCCTCCAAGGACCCTGTCATCGTCAAGGGCACCGGCCAGCAGTTCGCGATGATGTACATCTCGATGCAGAATCCGAACATGACGAAGGAGCAGCTGACGGAGTACATCGAGCGCGTCATCAGGCCACGCATGTCGACGGTCGAAGGCGTCGCCGACGTGCAGATCTTCGGCGCCCAGGAATACTCGATGCGCGTCTGGATCGATCCGATCAAGCTTGCCGCGCGCGGCGTGACGGCCTCCGAACTGCTGACGGCGATCAACAATTCCAACTTCCTGTCGGCGCCCGGCACCACCCAGAACGAGTATGTCGTCTCATCGATCACCGTGCGCTCGACATTGCAGACGCCGGAGGCGTTCGCCGAGCTGCCGCTGCGCTCGACCGACGGCAATGTGGTGCGGCTGCGCGACGTGGCTCGCGTCGAACTCGGCGCCGAGAACACCGATACCAGGGTCAGTTTCAACGGCAAGCCCGGCACCTTCCTCGCCATCTTCCCGACGCCGGCAGCCAATCCGCTGACCACGGCGGCGGCGCTCACCAAGCTGGTGCCGGAGATTCAGGAGACTCTGCCGAAGGGCATGACGATCGAGGTCGTCTACGACGCGACCGAGCAGATCAGCGCCTCGATCGAAGAGGTGTTCAAGACCATCGCCGAGGCGGTTGCCATCGTCGTCGTCGTCATCCTTTTGTTCCTTGGCTCCTTCCGTTCGGTGATGATGCCGATCGTCACCATCCCGCTGTCGTTGATCGGCGTCTGTTTCCTTTTGTTCGCGATCGGCTATTCGATCAACCTTTTGTCGCTGCTGGCCATGGTGCTGGCGATCGGCCTGGTCGTCGATGACGCCATCGTGGTGGTGGAGAACATCCATCGTCACATGGAAGAAGACCACATGTCACCGATGCAGGCTGCGTTCAGCGGTATGCGCGAAATAGCGTCAGCCATCGTTGCCATGACCATGACGCTGGCAGCTGTGTTCGCGCCGCTGGCCTTCACCGGCGGCCTGACCGGCGCGCTGTTCCGTGAATTCGCGGTCACGCTCGCCGGCTCGGTGGTGCTATCGGGCGTCATCGCCATCACCATCACCCCGATGATGTCGGCACGCCTCCTGAAATCCGGCACGCCGGGCCGTTTCCAGCGCATTGTCGACGGCACCTTCGCACGCGTCGAACATGTCTATGAACGGGCCGTCTCCGGCTCGCTCAACTATCGCCCATTGACGCTGATCATCGTGCTTGCGCTTGCCGGCGTGACCGGTTTCATGTTCACCAAGACCTCAACCGAGCTGGCGCCGGAAGAAGATCAGGGCTTTCTGCTCTCGATTGTGACAGGACCACGTTATGCGACGTCCGATTACACCGAGACATACGTCAATCAGATCCTCGGTCTGGTGAAGGATATTCCCGAGACACGGGCGCAGTTCTCGGCCGTTGCCTTCGGCGGCACGACAAACAGCGCCTTCGTCGGCTATGCCTTCAAGGATTGGGCGGAACGCAAGCGCAATTCGAAGGAACTGCAGGCCGACATTACGGCCCGTATTGCCAAAGTCGCCGGCGTCGAGGCCTTCGTCTTCGCGCCGCCGACGCTGCCGGGCTCCGGCGGCGGCCTGCCGATTTCCATGGTGGTGCGATCGACCGGCGCTTCCTCGGAGGTGTACGAGGTGGCCGAGCAGATCAAGAAAAAGGCGCAAGCCTCCGGCCGCTTCATCGTCGTGCAGAATTCCATGGCCTATGACGCGCCGGAAGTGACGGTGACCATCGACCGTGACCGCGCAGCGGCGCTGAACCTGCCGATCGCCGATATCGGCCGCACGCTGACACTGCTGGTCGGCGGCGCCGAAGTGGCGCAGTTCGACCGCGACTCCAACAGCTACGACATCATCCCGCAGGTGCCGCAGGAATTTCGCGACAACCCCGACAAACTCGGCGAATACTTCGTGCGCAGCGTAACGGGCGAGATGGTGCCGCTGTCGGCGGTGGTCAAGATTTCGACCAATGCGGCGCCGGCGGCAATCGAGCAGTTCAACCAGTTGAATTCATCGACGATTTCAGCGCTTCCGTTGCCCGGCGTCACCACTGGCGACGGGCTGAAAGCGCTGGAGGACATCGCCAGGGAGAGCCTGCCCGACGCCTTCTTCCTCGACTATTCCGGCCAGTCCCGACAGGAAAAGGAACAGGGCAACACCATCCTGATCGCTTTCGCGGCGGCCGTTGTCGTGATCTACCTGGTTCTGGCGGCGCAGTTTGAAAGCTTCCGCGACCCGCTGATCATCATGATGGCGGTGCCGCTGTCGATCTTCGGCGCGATCGTGCCGCTCAATCTGGGCCTCGGCACGCTCAATATCTATACGCAGGTCGGCCTGATCACGCTGATCGGCCTGATCACAAAACACGGCATCCTGCTTGTCGAGTTCGCCAACCAGCAGCGCGAAATCCATGGCATGCGGCGGCGTGACGCCATCATCGCCTCGGCCAAGGTACGCCTGCGGCCGATCCTGATGACGACAGCGGCGATGGCGCTTGGCGTTGTGCCGCTGATCACGTCCAGCGGCGCCGGTGCCGCGGCCCGCTACTCGATGGGCCTGGTGATCTTCACCGGCATACTGGTCGGCACCATGTTCACGCTCTTCGTCGTGCCCATGTTCTACACCTTCATCGCCAGCAAGGACCTGCCTCATCTGGCCGAGAAACCAGATCCCAAGCTGATGCCGGCACTGCCGAGCTAATTGCACAAAAAATAGCTGGAAATAGAAAGTGGCCGGATTTTTCCGGCCTCTTTTTCTGACGGTCGCTCCACGGCTTCGGCGCAATGGGCCGAAGGCAGCGACCCCGTCAGGCTACTTTACGATGACGATGCTGGTGTTGGTCGCCCCGAAGGTTTCGACGAGCTGGTAGAAATCGGCGGCGTTGTCGGGATGCAGCCGCACGCAGCCATGCGAAGCCGGCTGGCCGAGACGCTTGATCGCATAGGTCGCATGCACCGCGTAGCCGCCGCTGAAGAAGACCGAGTGCGGCATTGGGGCGTTGTCGTATTTCTTCGAGTACCACATCTCATGCATGCGGGTCGGCTTGAACGAGCCGGTCGGCGTCACATGGGCCCGGTCGCCGGTGGAAACCTTCCAGGCGAAGGTCGGGCGGCCGTCGACCGAGACTTCCATGATCTGCTGTGAAAGCGAAACGCGCGCCACGATCTTGTTGGCGGCGTGCGCGGCGCCCGAACCAAACAGCAGTGCGGCACCCGTCAAGGCGGCTGCGGTGATGTTGATGAGCTTGGCGGCAATGGCGGTATGCATGATGATGTTCCCCTCTCTCTGCCGGTCCAGCCGGCTCCAATTCGATGGCCGCTTATCCCAACGTCATGTTTCGAGCAGATTTCGCAAAACGCTCGTTTGTGTTTCGAATCTGTTTCCACTGGTTAACAAATGCAGCCCTTCCTAGAACCCGATAGGAGCGGTTCCGTAACCCGGCGGGCTAGGCCGAAATCGGAAACATGGGTATCCGCCTCTAAACGAAAGTGCGAATTATCACTATACGAAGAAAATCCGACAATCTCGAAACCGAATTGCAACAAAGCGCGGCTTCGAGCGGCATGATCCGGAAACGCGCCGCAAGCAAGGTTGACGCAACGAAAACAGCCGGTAACGAAACATGGGAACGAAATCGAACGCGCTGTCCTGGCTTCTCAGGATCAGCATCGCGACAACTGTCATCGGTGGCGTCGGCACGGTTGCCGGCACCCCATTGGCAAGGCTCGGCGCGATGACTTCAGGCGAGATTTCGACACTGCATGCCGCACTGTTTTTCGCCTCGGTCTGGATTGTCTCCAGCCTGCGCATCGCCCGGCTCAAGGCCCTCTGGCGGGTCGGCCTTAGGCTGACGGGTTTGCGCGGCCCCTCCGGCAACTTGCTGCCGAGAGGACCGAAGGCCCGCGCCGAGACGGGGGGTTCCGTGGGCGGCGCGGGCACTTCGGGGGTGTCCTGAAGCGACCCGCAACACGTTCATTTCTAAAGAATTGCCATTTTGGAGAACTGCTGCGATGAAAACGAAATTTGCCGCTTCGGTGCTGTCGGCACTGCTCTACGCGCAGGGCCTGCTCGGCTTTGCCGGCCTTGTCACCGTGCTGCTCAGGGACCGCGCCCATGCCAGCGAACTCACCATGGGCGGTGACATGCCGGTGGGCCCATCACTTCTGCTGGTACGCTGAGCGCCAGGAGCATCGGACCCAGAGATGGAAAAGCCGATGCCCAACAAAAGAGACCGCGTCAGCGTCCGGCAATCAGTCGGCGAATTGCCGCGGCGGATCGAAGCGGTAGCCGGCGCCGCGTATGGTGGTGATGGTTTCGGTGTCGAGCTTGCGGCGCAGCCGCACGATGCGCGAATCGATCGAGCGATCGAAGGCGTCGGCGTTTTCCGCCGGTGCGGCGGCGATGATATCGTCGCGCGTCAGCACCTTGCGCGGACTGGCCAGGAACAGCCTAAGCAGCGCCACCTGGCCCGGCGAGAGCTGTTCCTCCGTGCCGGAGCGATGCATGACCATGGCCGACCTCAGATCGACGGTCGCGTTCTCCAGCACGATCAGTTCCTGGATGCCCCTGCCGCGTCGCGAAAGCAGGCCGCCAACACGGGCAGCCAGCTCCCTGACATTGAGCGGGCTCTCGACGACGTCGGCCGCACCAAGCTCCAGCGCCAGCACCTTGTCGACGAGATCGGCCGGCCGGCAGATCAGGATGAAATCCGGCCCGCCCTCGCCGCCCCCGCCTTGGCCGCCATAACGCCGGAGCAGGTCCCGCCCCTCCGCCTGGCTGAGACTGTCGCCGACGACGACGACATCGATGCCCTTTCCCGACAGCAGCGATTCGGCCTCCCAGGGCTGGCGCGCCTGATGCACATCATGGCCGCGCCGCTCAAGATGGTCGGCGAGCTCGGTCGCGACCACTTCGGCAACGGAAACAAGCGCGATGATCGATCGTGCGGCCATGTTTTCCAAACCGTTCCCTGGCAACCGGATATGAGTGCTGGACATGATGTTTATACCCAATCTACTTTCCACTGAAAGTGGGAGCGAAAACATCGTGCGGGCAAGAATTGTCATCGTCGAGGATGAGCCCGATTTGAGGGACGCGGTCGCCGAATATCTTGGCGCCGCCGGCTATGACGTGGTCACGGCTGAAAGCGCCGCCGCCGCACGCAGCCTCGTTGAAACGCAGTCGTTCCATCTCGCCATCCTCGACATCGCCATGCCCGGCGAGGACGGCCTCTCGCTCGGCCGCTGGCTGCGCTCGAAACTGCCGATCGGCATCATCTACGCGACCGCCGCCGGCACCGCGCTCGACCGCATCGTCGGGCTGGAACTCGGTGCCGACGACTACATCGTCAAGCCCTACGAATTGCGCGAAGTGCTGGCGAGGGTCCGCAGCGTGTTGCGCCGGGTTCCCCAGCCGCAGGAGCTTCAGGACAAGAAGGCCAGGACGGATCGCCGTGCCGTTGCCTTCGGCCCTTTCCAGGCCGATCTCGACGGCAGGCTGGTCACCGGCGCCAATGGCGCGGTGATCGACATGGCCAAGAGCGAATTCGACGTGCTGGAGGTTTTCCTGACTCGCGCCAACCGGCTGCTGACCCGCGCCGCGATCTCCGAGGCGATCGGCTTCACCGAAGACCCGGAATCGTCGCGCGCGGTCGACATTCGCATCATGCGGCTGCGCAAGAAGATCGAGACCGACCCGGCCAACCCAAAATTCCTGCGCACGGTGCGCGGCGAGGGCTATATCTTCTCGCTGCCGACCGGCGACGGCAACTGAGCAGCGAGGCCAGAGGGGTTAGCATTCGCAGCAATTGCTCGCCGATCGAATTGGCACGACTCCGGAATGACGGCACAAGATGATCGCTGAGGCAGCAAGCACGGATATGCAAGGGTTCAGGCAGGGCGCGGCGATGGCGGCCGTGCGTGTCGTTCGCCGGCTGCGTGAGGCCGGCGACTGGCAGCGCGAGATGGACGGCATCCTGGAAACGCTCTGCCGGGCCATGGATTGCCAGCGCGGCATCCTGTTTCGCTTGCGCGAGCTGCCCGGCCAGGGTTTCGCCCAATCCGTCGCCGCCTACTGGATCGACCCTCTTTTCGGCGGCGAACTGGCGTCGCCGACCGTCATCATGCAGTCGGTCGTCAATTCGGATCCGCTGCTGGAGCGGCTGGCCGAGGACGAACGGCAAGGCAAGATCTTCGCTGGCCATACGCGCGATCTCGAAGGCTTTCTGAGGACCGACTTCGAAAAGCAGAACATCAAGTCGTTCCTGTCGGTGTCGGTCTTCGCGCATGGCCATCTGTGGGGCACGCTGGCGGTCAATGACTGCGTCAACGAGCGCGAGTGGACCGACGAGGAAGAAGCGACGCTGCACATCATCGCACTCGCCATCGGCGACGCCATCGAGCACTCGCCCTCCGAAGCCCATGCCAGCGAGGTCATTCGCCGCACCATGCTGCAGGCCTCGCTCGACGCCATCGTCGTCATCGATGAGACCGGCTCGATCATCGAATTCAATCCGGCCGCCGAGAAGATGTTCGGCTTCCAGCGCAGCGACATCCTCGGCAAGGACCTGCTCGATACCATCGTGCCGATCTACTACCGAAAGGGCTATGCTTCGGGGGCCGAATACATGTCCGGCCGCGGCGCGCCGATGGTCGGCCAACGGCTCGAGACGGTGACCCAGAACGCCGCCGGCGAAGTGTTCCCGATCGAACTGACGGCGACCGAGATGCGGGTCGCGGACCGTCGCCTGATCTTCGGCTCCATCCGCGACCTGCGCGACAAATTGCGCGCCGAGGAGGAGATCGGCCGTCAGCGCGAGAAGTTGCATCAGAACGAGAAGATGGCGGCGATGGGTTCGTTGCTGGCCGGCGTCTCGCACGAGTTGAACAACCCGCTGGCCGTCGTGGTGGCGCAATCGACGCTGCTGCACGAATTCGCCTCCGATCCGCAGACCAAGGTGCGCGCCGAGAAAGTGCGCGCGGCCGCCGAGCGCTGCGGCCGCATCGTCAAGAGCTTCCTGTCGATGGTCCGGCTTCATCCGGCGGCGCAAGCCGAGACCGACCTCAACCAGGTGATCCGGGCGGCACTGGAAGTGACCGCCTATGGCGCGCGCTCCAGCGGCATCATCATCGACACCGACTTCGCCGCCGGTCCGCTGCTGGCCATGGCCGACGCCGACCACGTGACGCAGGTGGCGGCCAACTTCCTCATCAACAGCCAACACGCCTTGGCCGGCATTGCCGGCGACCGGCTGATCAAGGTGCGGACGTTCCGCAGCGACCGGGGTCACCCCTGCTTCTCGGTCGAAGACAATGGGCCCGGCGTGCCGGAAGCGATCCGCGGCCGCATCTTCGAATCCTATTTCACCACCAAGCCGGTCGGCGTCGGCACCGGCATCGGCCTGTCGATCTCGAAATCGATCATCGAGCGGCACAATGGCAATGTCTGGTTCGAGGAAGCGATGCCGAGGGGGGCGCGTTTCGTCGTCCAGCTGCCCGCCATTGTAGCCGGCCTCGCCACTGTTGGCGACAACCAGCCGCGATCGAGCGGCCTGCGCCATGCCCTGATCATCGACGACGAGCCGGATGTCGCCGGCTCGCTCTCCGACATTCTCGAATTGATGGGCATCAAGTCGCGGATCGCTCCGGTCTGGGAATCGGGCGCGGCCACCTTGGGCGGCCACATGCCGCCCGACATCGTCTTTTCGGACCTGCGCATGCCCGGCATCAGCGGCATATCGATCTATCGCGAGCTGCTCGCCGAAAAGCCTGACCTGGCGCGGCGTTTCGTGCTGGTCACCGGCGATCTGATCGGCGCGAAGGCCGAAATCGAGGCCCTGCCGGCGCAGCAGCGGCCGCAGATCCTGGAAAAGCCGTTCAGTACGCTGGATGTGCGCAGTGTGCTGTCAGCCATCGCCGAACAGGCGGCCTTGAAAGGATAAAAAAGGAGGCCCCCGGGGGCGGGGGCCGAAGAAGAGCGCGCCTGGAGGGAGCGCTCGGGGAGTTCAGAGCATGATCCCAAAGTGGGAACCGGTTCGAGATCATGCTTCGACGGAAATCAGAAAATGTTCGGCGTGCCGGTCAACGGCGCGGCGTTGGCGATCATGCGTATCGCACGGGTCTTGTGCGCTCCGGACTGCTCGGCGATGGCGTGCAGGCAATCGATGCTCTCGGCACCCCAGGCCTGGCCCTTGCAGGCGAAGTCGGTCACCGGCATCGGCAGACGCGCGGTCCTGCTCGTCGTCTGCGCGCCGTCGATGAGGTTGGCCGGCGGATTCAACGAAGCGAAGGCCGGCCCGATTGTCGGCATGAACGCCATGCCGACGAAGGCGCAAGCAGCCAGCACCATGAACATCGCCATGGGGTGGTCGCTGGCCCGCTGGCGCAGCGCCAGCTTCGGACGGCGGTCATTGCGCTCTGGAGCCTGAAGGCGGCAATCGCCGCGGATCGTCTGGATTTTCGCATGCATTGCCTTCCCCTTCGCCGAGTTTCTTTTTGGTGATGAAACGAACTTAGCCGCGCTTTGTAACAAGGCAACGGTGGCGCATGACTGACAATGTAACGAGTTGGAAACAGCATTTCGGGCAGAATCGGGCAAAAGCGGGCGCGCTGATGCGTTCTTCATCCCGACAGCGACTCTCGACTGATTCCGCCGACTGTGCTGATCCGAATGCCTGTGAATCAGCGAACCGGCCGGAGAATAGCGAAGCCATTTTCGCCCTCGCGAAAGCGCCTGGTCCTGCTCCCCTTCGCTTCCGAAGTCGGGTCGGTACAGTGTCCCCTGAAACCCCGACTAACACCCGGGATTCTCCGGGACTTTCCGGGCCTACAGCTGAGTGGATTTCGGCTCCGGACGAGATGAAAATTCCACTGCGGAAACCGCCTAATTTTCACAAACCATTGCATTTCAATGAGAAATATGCTTTTATTGAATAAGTATTCAATAAAAAGAAGAGACGTTTTATGAACCCGCACCTCCGTGACGTGGCGATCCCCAACGATTGGGACCGGCGGGGGCTCCCGGGCTGGAGTTACCATTCCGATGCTCTTCTCGAGCTTGAGAAGGAGCATGTTTTCCGCAATCACTGGCAGATCGTCGGACACGTTTCGGACGTGCCTGACGTTGGCGACTATCTAACCATGGACGTTGTCGGTGAACGCGCCTTGATCGTGCGCGGCAAGGATGGCGTCGTGCGCGGCTTCAACAACATGTGCCGCCACCGGGGCAGCCGCGTCGTCGCCGACAGCCAGGGCAATTGCAAGAACGCGCTGGTGTGCCCGTTCCATGGCTGGGTCTACAATCTGGACGGCACGCTGCGCGGTGCCGCGCGCCCGCGCTCCTTCCCCGATCTCGACAAGACCGAGTTCGGCTTGATGCCGCTCGATCTGGAGGTCTGGATGGGCTTTATCTTCATCCGCTTCCGCAATGGCGGGCCGCAGCCCTCGGTCGCCGAACTGATGAAGCCGATCGAACCCGAATTCGCGCATTACAACGCCGCCGACATGGTGCCCTCCTGGGGCATCTGGAGCCAGAAGACCCCGGTCAACTGGAAGTCGGTGCGCGATGTCGACAATGAGGGCTATCACGTCGCCATGGCGCATCCCGCCTTGCAGGATCTTTATGGCGCGACCTATTTCGACGAGCCCTTCATCAACGGCGTCTCGCGCTCATTCGCCACCTACAACCCACATGCCGGCCGGCGCTGGAGCGTCAAGAACTACGTCGAGATCGCGCCGGAGCCGGCACATCTGCCCGACTATCTGAAGAAGGCCTGGGTCTATTACGGCATCTTCCCCAATGCGGTCATTTCGGTGATGCCGGAATCGGTGCAGTTCTATCACGAATTTCCACTGTCGACGGGTGAGACGCTGCTGCGCGGCGCCATCTACCGCTACCGCGACGAAAGCCGCGAGCAGGCCGCCGCCCGCTACCTCTCCTTCCGCATCGACCGCGACACCATGTCGGAAGATGTGCAACTGTCGGTGTGGTCGAACGAATCCATGCTGTCCGAAGCCTTCGAGGGTTTCTATCTCTCGGACCTCGAATACGGCGTGCGCACCCACCACGACCACCTGCGCAAGATGCTGCCGGTGCTCGGCCTAGAGACCGCGCCCGAGGAGAAGGACATGTGGAACTTGAACGACGCGCTGAGGTCGCGGTCGTAGACGACGTTGGTGGTTGGCGAAATCGCCGATGAGAGCGCCCCTCTCCCGGTTCTACGGGAGAGGATGCCGGCTGGCAGGTGAGGGGCAGCGCCGAACTTGCGAAATTGTCGCCTCGACAGACGACTGCTTTGCAGCGGATGCGGCCAATCGCCAACGCAGCCCCTCATCCGCCTGCCGGCACCGTAGAACGGGGAGAAGCGAGTTACCCCCGCCACACGCCTTCTTTCCTCAGATCATCCATCGTTCGTGAAATGCCCTCGCGCAGAATGCCGATCATGTCGTCGATCTGCTCGCGCGTGATGACCAGCGGCGGCGACATCACGCACATGTTGATCAGCGGCCGGACCAGCAGGCCGAGCTCATGGCAATGGGCGTCGATGCGTTTTCCCACATCCTTGTCGAGCTGCAGCTGGTCCTTGCTTTCGCGGTCCGCCACGCATTCGACGCAGCCCATCAGTCCGAGGCCTCGCACCTCGCCGACCAGTGGCAGATCTTCCAGCGTCTTCAGCTGCGCCTGGAAATAAGGCGCGACCTCCCGCGTGTGGGCAAGCACGCCCTCTTCCAGCAGATCGAGGTTCTTCAACGCCACGGCGCAGCCGACGGGATGACTGGTGTAGGTCAGGCCGTGACCGAACATCGCATCGGGATGGTTCGACCGGCGCAGCTCTTCCAGCAGCCGCTCCGAGATGATGACGCCGCCGAGCGGGAAATAGCCCGAGGTGACGCCCTTGGCGAAGGTGATCATGTCCGGATCGATGCCGAACATTTCGCCCGAGGCAAAGACGTGACCGAGCCGGCCGAAGGCCGTCACCACCTCGTCGCAGACATAGAGAATGTCGTTGTCACGGCAGATCTCGCGGATGCGCTTGAGATAGCCATCGGGCGGCACCACGACGCCGCCGGATGCCTGTACCGATTCGCCGACGAAAGCACCGATCCGTTCAGCGCCGACACGGGCGATGGTGTCGCGGAACTGATCAACGAGGAAATCGGCGAAGGCGGCAAGGCTCATGCCGTGCGGACGACGGAACGGATCGGGCGACGACAGCTTGATGACCAGTTCGCCGGCACCGTCCATCCAGTCGCGGTCGCGGGGGCGGCCGTTGAGCGAGGCCGACAGATAGGTCGAGCCGTGATAGGCGCCGCCGCGGCTCAGGATCAGCTTCTTTTCCGGCCGGCCACGCACATTGTTGTAGAACTGCATGAAGCGCAGCGCCGTTTCGACCGCGGAAGAGCCGCCGGTGGTGTAGAAGACGTGGCTGAGGTCGCCCGGCGCGTGGCCGGCGATGCGCATGGCAAGCTCCGCCGACGGCGCGTTCATCGTGTACCACGGCGTGTTGTAGGACAGCGCCATCGCCTGGTCGTACATCACCTTGGCGAGCTCCTCGCGGCGGTGACCGACATTGACGCACCACATGCCGGCTGGCCCGTCGATCAGCCGCTTGCCGGTGCTGTCGGTGATGTAGATGCCGTCGCCCTCGCCGATCAGCGCGCGAGCCTCGGTGCCGACCGAACCGGCGAACGGCCAAGGCTGGACGAGATGGCGCTTGGCCAGTTCGACGGCATGGTCGCCGGGCTCCCCGCCGGCCATCTCGGTCGCCTTCAGGTCTCTTGCCGCAGCCATCATCGCCTCACATTGCTTCACAGAATTCATCGGTCATGAAATGAGATGCCAAGCGTCGGAAACAGCGGCTTTCGTCACTTCATTTTGAATGTTCGTTCAATCAATATTTCAGAATTGGCGCTTGATTTCAATCCAAGGATGCGCGCATGATGAAAGAAAGCCGGCAAGGGGAAAAAGCAGCCGGCGCCAGCACAATGGGATGCCGCATGGCGGGACAGTCCAGGCCAGCAACCGAGATCGCACCTGGGGCCCTGCCCCCCGGAGACTGGCAATGACGGCGGCCGCGGAAGGGTCGCCCCCGTTGCGCATGACGCGGGCCAGACGAAATGCCCTTCTGCAGTCCGAACCCGTACAGGGCCTCGCTCTAATCAGCCCGACCTTCATCTACGCACTCATTCTTCTGGTCCTGCCGATCCTGGTGGTCATCGCGCATTCCTTCTGGACGCAGCACTACCTGACCATCGACCGCACCTTCACGCTGGAAAACTACCGCGTCGCGCTGACCGAGCCGATCTACCGTGATCTGCTGTGGCGCTCGCTCTATATCTCGCTGACGGTCAGCCTGCTCACAGTCCTTTTGGCCTATCCGATCGCGTACTTCATCTCGTTCCATGGCGGCCGCCACAAGAGCCTTTGGCTGTTCCTCATCACCATCCCGTTCTGGACCAGCTATCTGCTGCGCGTGATGTCGTGGAAGGTCATCCTCGGCTACAACGGCGTCCTGAATTCCGGCCTGATGGGCCTCGGCATTATCGATGAGCCGTCGACCGCGCTGCTCTACAATTCGAGCGCCGTCATCATCACGCTCACCCATGCCTGGGCGGCCTTCGCCATCCTGCCGATCTTCGTCTCGCTGGAAAAGATAGACCGCACGCTGGTCGAGGCGGCCACCGATCTCGGTGACGGACCGCTGCGCTCGTTCGTGCGCGTGACCTTGCCATTGTCGGCGCCAGGCGTCATCTCGGCGGCGCTGATCGTCATGATCCCGACCGTCGGCGACTACGTCACGCCGAAGCTTGTCGGCGGCAAGGACGGCGTCATGATCGCCAATGCCATCCAGGCGCAGTTCGGCAAGGCGTCCAACTGGCCACTGGGTGCCGCCCTATCCGTCGCCACAATGCTGATCGTGACCCTGATGGCCGGCGCCACGGTGCTGATCATCCGCGCCGTCCAGAGGCTGGCGCGATGAGTGCGGTGCGGCGCCTCCTGTCCGGCGGCTGGCTGGCCGTCTATGCGTTTCTCTACGTCGTGTTCCTCTATCTGCCAGTCATTTTCCTGCCGATCTTCTCGGTCAACACGGCGGCGACACCAAAATTCCCGCTCACCGGCTTCACCTTGCATTGGTACGAGGACCTGCCGCGCACGCCGGCACTGCTCGACGCCACCTGGAACAGCCTGATCGTCGGGATGTCGGCAGCGGTCTTGTCCACTGTGCTCGGCATCCTCGCCGCCCGTTCGATCACCCGCTACCGCTATCCCGGCCGTCGCACCATCAACGGCCTGATCATGGCGCCGCTGGTGCTGCCGGAAGTCATCGTCGCCATCTCGATGCTGCTGGTGATGCTGCAGCTTGGCTTGAGCCTGTCGCTGTTCACCGTCGTGCTCGGCCATGTGCTGGTCTGCATTCCCTATTCGATGACGGTGCTGACCTCCGGCTTCGAAGGCTTCGACCGCAGCCTGGAGGAAGCCTCCGCCGACCTCGGCGAGAGCGCCTTCGGCACCTTCCGGCGGGTAACGCTGCCGATGGTGGCGCCTGCCATCATCTCCAGCCTGCTTGTCTGCTTCACCATCTCGCTCGACGAGTTCATCATCGCCTTCTTCCTCACCGGCACCGAGGCGACGCTGCCGATCTACATCTGGGGGCAATTGCGCTTCGCGGCCAAGCTGCCGGGCGTGCTGGCGCTGGGCACACTGTTGCTGGTTGCCTCTTTCCTGTTGATGACCGTCGCCGAAACCCTGCGTCGCCGCACGGCCAGACGCACCCGGAACGAGGGAGGCCTCTATGCCTGAGCAGCCCCAAATCTTGCGCCCCCAATCCGACCGATCCATGATCGAGATCAAGAGCGTCACCCGCAGCTACGGGGCGTTCAAGGCGCTTGACGACGCCTCCTTGACCATCAGGGAAGGCGAGTTCTTCTCGTTGCTCGGCCCGTCCGGTTGCGGCAAGACCACGCTGCTGCGCATGATCGCCGGCTTCGACAATCCGACCAGCGGTTCGATCTCTGTCGGCGGCCAGCCGATGGAAGGCATCCCGGCCAATCGCCGGCCAACCAACATGGTGTTCCAGAGCTACGCGATCTTCCCGCATCTCAATGTCGAACAGAACGTCGCCTATGGGCTGAAGCGGCTGAAGCTGCAGGGCGGCGAGGAAAGGCGCCGGGTCGAGGAGGCGCTGGCGCAAGTCTCACTGACCGGCTTCGGCAAGCGCCTGGCGACAGAACTTTCCGGCGGTCAGCGACAGCGCGTCGCGCTCGCGCGCGCTCTGGTCATGCGGCCCAAGGTGCTGCTGCTCGACGAACCACTGTCGGCGCTGGACAAGAAACTGCGCGAGCAGATGCAGGTCGAACTGCGCCGCCTGCAGCAGGCGGTCGGCATCACCTTCGTACTGGTCACTCACGACCAGTACGAAGCGCTCGCCATGTCCGACCGCATCGCCGTGATGTTCGGCGGCCGGATCGCACAGGTCGCCTCGCCGAAGGAGATCTACCAGCGGCCGGTCACCCGCCAGGTCGCCGACTTCCTCGGCGGCATGAATTTCGTCAAGGCTCGGATCGTCGAGGAGAACGGCGCGTCGCTGGTCGTCGACACGCTTGGCTTCGGCCGGATCAAGACCGACAAGCCCAAGGCTTTTGTCCGCAATGGCGGCGGCGCCACGCTCGGCATCAGGCCGGAGCGCCTACGCGTGCTGTGGGACAATGCGACAGCGAAGTTCGAGGTTGCCGGCAAGGTGGTCGAACGCCACTATTTCGGCGAGATCACCCATCTGATCGTCGAGATACCGGGACTGGAAAAGCCGCTATCGGTGACCGAAACCAACGATTTCGGTGCCGATGACATCCCGGTCGGGACCTCGATCCGCCTCGCCTACGATCCCGAGGCTTTGGTGGCGATGGCCGATTGAAGCTCGGCGATGATTCTTCGCGCGGCAATGCGCCCGGCAACGATCGCGCCTTCGACATAGCCGGGAAATGACGGCGACAGTTCCGACGACGCAAAATAAACCGGCGGCGCGCCGGCCAGGATGGTACGCTCGGCGTCGGTCGCATCCATGTCGACGATGAGGTCGCTGTAGCCGCCAACGCTGCCTTCGTCGTCGAACCAGTATCGGACGGCAAAGCCGAGCCATTTCGCAGCCTCTTGACCGAGAGCCGCAACGAGACGCGCCGCAATTCTGGTGCGGAGGCCTTCCTGCCCAAAGCCGCGCCATTCGATGGCGGACGGACCGCCAATGAAAACCACCAGCGCCGGATGATCGTCATCCTTGCTGGCGTCGCAGGCAAACAAACCTGGCTGGTCGCGCCACATCACCATGCCGCTCAAGCCCTTGGCTCGCCAGAAGGCGGTGGGATAGCGCACCAGCATCTTGATCACCGTACCGCTCCGCCAGACACCGAGTGCTTTCTCCAGGGCCGCCGGCAGTGGCGGCGAATAGTCGATCCTCGACGCCATGACTGGCGGCACGGCGACGAGCAGACAACGAGCCTCTATCGAACCCGCGCCGGCATGGACTGACACGCCATTTGCGCCTTGCTCGATGCGCGTGACATGCGCGCCAAGCCGCACCCGGATGCCCAGATCTTGAGCCAAATCCTCCGCCAGCGAATGCATCGTCTCCGCGAGAAAATATTGCAGCTCCGACACCTCGTTGGTAATACGGCGATCATTGTCGATGAGGTGCCAAAGCGGTAGCTTCTCCAGTGCCTGGCACCACAGACCTTCGATCATCGAGCGAAAGGCTGCCTTGGCGTCCTCGGGGTCGCCCTGGCGATCGAGCCAGGCGGCGGCTGATAAGCCGGCTGTATCAGGATCATCAGGCGCGATAGCATTCATGCGATCGCGGATCGCCATCGAGCCGACATAGGTTTGTGCCGCCTCCCCCGCGGACATCGCCGGCTGGGCGATAAATTCGCCGTCTACATAGGTCTCGACCAGCGTCTTGCCGTGCTCCTCGACCAACGCCATCAGCGCCGGCATATCCTCGCACAGGAACTGACCACCGCTGTCGACACGCTCGCCGTCGCCGATCTCCATGGACTCGACCCGCCCGCCGACGCGGTCGCCCGCTTCGAGCAACAGAAAATCTATGCCGGCTGCCTTCAGCTCAAGCGCCGCCGACAGGCCGGTGAAGCCGGCGCCGACGATGACGACATCGGTTCTTTCCTGTTCGCTCTTCAATAGCCGGCCTTGATCTTCTCGAACTCGGCGGCCATGCGCTGCTTGAGCTCCGGCGCCACAGGCTGCTGAAACAGCGTCTTGTCGAGAAACTCGTCGAGATTGTCGAAGCCGCGCTCGGCCAGCACCTTGTGGTCGATCGCTGCCATGCCGGCGCCGTTGCCATGGCCGTAGCCGAAGGTCTTGACCAGGTAGTCCGACACGCCGGGTGCGTTGACGGCGCTCAGGAATTCATAGGCTTCGTCGAGCTTGCCAGGCGCGTCCTTCATCAGCACATAACCGCACACCCAGGTCGAAATGCCTTCCTTGGTGTCGCGGTTCATGGCGATCGGCATCCCTTGCCCTTTTAGCGTCACGAAGGTCTCGTTCCAGCCCCAGACGAGATCGACCTCATTGCCGATAAACGCCTGGTTGAGGTCGGTGTCGTCGGTCCAGTAGAAGCGGATATTCTTGTGCACATCGCGCAGGAAGGCGGATGCCTCTTGGAACTGCGCATCGGTCATCTTGGTCCAGTCCTTGAGGCCTATCACCAGGCTTGCCAGCGCGTAGGCGTCATCGACATTGTCGCCGATGGTGACGCGGCCCTTGAACTTGGGATCGGCGAAGACCTTCAGCGACTGCGCCTGTTCTGTCGTCACCTTGTCGGTGCGGTAGAGCAGCGAGGTGTTGCCCCAGTCGAACGGCATGAACCAGGCCTTGCCGTCGGCGGTGACGGCGAGATCCCTCATCGCCATGATGCCGGGATTGAGATCCTTCCAGCCTGATATCCTGGACGTGTCGAGCGGCTGCAACATGCCGGCCTCGCGCCATTTGACCACGCTTTGCGAACAGGGATGGGCGATGTCGGCCTTGAAGCCGGCGCGCATCTTCTCGAACGCTTCATCCTCGTCGCCGAAGAAGGCGAAGGTCGGCTCGGCGCCATATTTGGCGGTGTAGGCCGGATGCAGCAACGGATCTTCATAGCCCGACCAGTCGAACACCACGAGGTCGCCGCCGCCCTCGGCGAAGGCATGGACCACGCCGACGCCGATCATGCATGCGGCGGCAAGGGCAAGGCGGCGTAGCATCGATTTCATGGCTGAGAATTCCCCCGGTCGCGAAAACGTCACCGCAAAGTTAGGAGAATTCCCAGACTTTTGCGAGCCGTCTGCCACTCGATCGACGCGCAGGCGGGACACCCAGAAAGGGGCTAGTACCTCTGCACAGGGATTATGACTCTTTGGCCGTTGGCTTTGGATAGGCCTTGGCCAATTTAAGGCGCGCTTGTTCGGTTG
>NZ_JAMYKV010000029.1:0-83557 GCF_040317535.1 Mesorhizobium sp. M1409 | reverse complement strand
CGGACAAACCCCGTTTTACGGGGCATGCACATGCGGCATTTCGATTCACTCAAAACTTTCCCCGGACAGCCCTGCGTAAACGGGGTGAAAGAAGCTGGCCGCGACGCCGGCGCAATCCTTGCGACGTCGGCGACTGGCGAAATCATCGATAAGGCGTCCCTCGCCCCGTTTTACGGGGAGAGGATGCCGGCAGGCAGGTGAGGGGCGGCGCCAGCCTTGGCTAGGCATACCCCCCAAACGGAGACGATTGCGCCGCCGCTCTCTACCCACTCACCTTGAAGAAATCGACAAACGCCCTGAGCGCTGGCCGCATCTGGCGTCGGCTCGGATAATAGACAAAGAAGCCATCGAAAGAGGGGCACCAGTCCTCCAGCACGCGGATCAGCCTGCCGTCGGCCAGCGGGGCACGGACATAGTCCTCGAAGACGAAGGCGAGCCCGGCGCCGTCGACCGCTGCCTGCGCGATCAGATGGTCCTCGCCGACGATCAGCGGACCCTCGACGGAGATTTCGATCTCCTCGCCGTCCTTCTCGAACTCCCAGCGGTAGAGGATGCCGCTGGAGAAGCGGAAGCGGATGCAGCGGTGATCGGCGAGATCGTGCGGATGGCGCGGTTTGGGCATGGTCTCGAAATAGGAAGGAGCGGCAACCACGGCACCCCGGATCGATGGCCCGATCCGCACCGCGATCATGTCGCGCTGCAGGCTTTCGCCGAGCCGCACCCCGGCATCGAAGCCGCCTTCGACCACATCGGTGAAGCGATCCTCGACGACGATCTCCAGCACGATATCGGGAAAGGCCTGGGCAAAGGCGCCCAGCCGTGGCGCCAATGTGAGCTGTGCGGCGGTGCGGGGCACGGTCAGCCTGAGATTACCCGCCGGCCGGTCACGCGCCTCGACAGCCGTCTCCAGCGCCAGGTCGATCTCCGACAGCGCCGGCCGCAGCCGCTCCAGCAATTGCGCACCCTCTTCGGTGGGCGCAACGCTGCGCGTGCTGCGCGACAGAAGGCGAACGCCAAGCCGCGCCTCGAGGCTGGACACCGCATGGCTGACCGCCGACGGCGCGATGGCCAGTTCCCTCGCGGCGCCGCGAAAGCTGCCGCATTGGGCGACGGTCGCCAGCACCGCGAGTTGTGAGAGATGGGCTCGATTCATTGATCTATCTTTTAGTACAGGCCGTGCGGCCGAGCGACGATTATCGAACATAGGGCAAGGCGCTATTTTTGTCGCATCACAACAAGGAGACGCGTGATGCAAACCCGCAAGCTTGGAACTGAATTGAACGTCTACCCGGTCGGCCTCGGCTGCATGGGCATGAGCTTCGCCTATGGCGGCCAGGCGGAAGTCGACGCGATCGCCACCCTGCACCGCGCCGTCGAGATCGGCGTCAACTTCTTCGACACGGCGGAAGTCTATGGCCCCTACGAGAACGAGATTCTGCTCGGCAAAGCGCTGAAACCGGTGCGCAACAAGGTGACCATCGCGACAAAATTCGGCTTCAAGATTTTGGAAGAAGGCACCGGCATCGACCGCATGGCCGGCGTCGACGGCCGTCCCGAGCACGTCAAGGCCGTCGCCGAGGCTTCGCTGAAGCGGCTGGGCACCGACGTCATCGACCTCTACTACCAGCACCGCGTCGACCCCAACGTGCCGATCGAGGATACAGTCGGCGCCATGGCCGAACTGGTGCGCGAGGGCAAAGTGCGCGCGCTCGGCCTGTCGGAAGCGAGTGCCGCGACCATCCGGCGGGCCCATGCCGTGCATCCGATCGCTGCCGTGCAGAGCGAATATTCACTGTGGAGCCGCGACCCGGAAGACGAGGTGTTCGCCGTCTGCCGCGAACTCAGCATCGGCTTTGTTCCCTACAGCCCGCTCGGCCGTGGCCTGCTCACCGGAACGATCGCCAAGCCCGAGGCTTTGAGCGACGACGACTGGCGCCGTGGCCTGCCGCGCTTCCAGGCGGACGCCATGGCCGCCAACGCTGCCGTCATCGCCACGCTGGAAGAGCTGGCGGCTGAAAAGGGCGTGACCTCGGCGCAGCTGGCGCTGGCCTGGGTGCTGCACCAGGGCGATTTCATCGTGCCGATCCCCGGCGCGCGAAAAATCCATCATCTGGAGCAGAACACGGCAGCGGCCGGGATCGAGCTGAGCGTAGCCGAGGTGGCGGCCATCGGCGATGCGCTCTCGCCGGACAAGGTCGTGGGCAAGCGCTATACGGAGGAGTTGCTGGCGCTGGTGAATGGGTGAGTCAGGTCACCGTTGGAGGGGGCGCTTCGGCGCCCCTTTTTCATGCGAACGTGACAGCGAAGGTTGCGAGAAGTCAGCGCGAAATACCCCCCTCTGTCCTGCCGGACATCTCCCCCGCAAGGGGGGAGATCGGATGCCGTTGCTGCTTTCGCCAATCGCCAAGGTTGCAGGAGGAGCGACCAGGCCGAAGCTGCCAATCTCCCTCCTTGCGGGGGAGATGGCCGGCAGGCCAGAGGGGGGTGCCTCGCGCCGACGTCTTTGCTTCGGCATCACTACCAAGGCACCACCGAAATCTCCGGCCAGTGCTCCCTTGCCCGCGCGCCCTTCACCTCATGCGTCCGTTGGTTGTCCAACACCCGGTTCGGCACGATGCGGAACGAGAAGATGTCGTCGAGCCCGAACGGCGCAACCAGATCGAGCGGACCGTCCGCATCGTATCGGACACCGACCGCATGGGTCTTCGACGCGAAATAGCTGACGGATTCGCTGGAACTCGAATAGCGCGGACAGTGTTGCCCGAACTTGAGCGGATACCACAGATGCACCCGTGCCTGGTTGCGCACCTCGACCGGCAGCCGCAGCCCTTCGAAATGCACCGCCGCCCGGCGGATCACCGCGTCCTCCGCCTCATAGGACAGGTCGCTGTCATCGAAATAGAACAGGTCGACATCTTTGATGCCGTAGCCCGACGGCTTGCCGGTCAGATGGTTCCAGACAGAGTTGTAGAGCGCGCCGGAGACGACCAGCCAGTCGGCAAGACCAAGCGCGCGGGCATGCGTCAGCGCTTCGCGAACAAGCGGATCAGCCGAGACGATCTCAAGAAACGCCGTGCGTTGCGTTTCGAAAGGAAGGCCGGAATAGCGCAGATGGTCCATCGCCCCTTGGAGGGCGATTCGCCACCTGCCTGCAAGTCTTGGTTCCTGCGCAATTCCCAAGGGAAAGCGCTATGCGCTTTCCATTGGAAAATCGCTACGCAGTTTTCCTGGAATTACTCTACCCGCGCAGAACGCCGCCGGTCTGCTTGCCGACATTGTCGACGATGCGCTTGGCCAGCGCCTCGAAATCCTCGTCGGTCAACGTCTTCTCGACCGGCTGGATCGAAACTTCGATGGCGATCGACTTCTTGCCCGCTCCAAGCGAGGCACCTTCGAAAATATCGAAGACCGAAACGCCTGATACCAGCTTCTTGTCGGCGGCGAGCGCCGCGCGCACCAGCGTGCCGGCCTCGACGGTCTTGTCTACGACGAAAGCGAAGTCGCGCTTGACCATCTGGAAGGCGGAGAGCTCGAGCGTCGGCTTGGTCTTCGTCGGCTTGGCCTTGGGCTCGGGCACGGCATCGACGAACACTTCGAAGCCGCAGAGCGGCCCGGAAACATCGAGGCCCTCAAGCGCCTTCGGGTGAAATTCACCGAACGTGCCGAGCACGGTTTTCGGGCCGAGCTTGATCGTGCCGGAACGGCCGGGATGATACCAGGCCGGACCGCCCGCCTCGATCTGCAGCCGCTCGACCGGCGCACCGCAGGCTTCGAGCGCGGCGATGGCATCGGCCTTGGCGTCGAACACGCCGACCGGGCTCGAATTGCCGGCCCAGTTGCGGCCGGAGCCGTCGAGCTTAGCGGTGCCACGGCGTACGCCGGCAGCAACGCGCCGCTGCTGGTCGGCGCCGTCGCCTTCGTAGGTGCCAGAGACTTCGAACAGCGCCACGTCGCCGATGCCCCTGTCGGCATTGCGCTGGGCAGCGGCAATCAGCCCCGGCAGCAGCGACGGCCGCATGTCGGACATATCGGCGGCGATCGGGTTGGCGAGTTTCAATGCCGTCTGGCCGCCACCGAACAGTTCGGCGTGTTTGGCCGGAATGAACGACCAGGTGACGGCTTCCATCATACCGCGCACGGCAAGCGCGCGCTTGGCCGTGCGGGTGCGGACCTGCAGCGTGGTGAGTATCCTTGCGTTGACCGCGTCATGCGCACCGAGCGGCTGC
This sequence comes from Mesorhizobium sp. M1409, assembly GCF_040317535.1. NCBI lineage: Bacteria > Pseudomonadati > Pseudomonadota > Alphaproteobacteria > Hyphomicrobiales > Phyllobacteriaceae > Mesorhizobium > Mesorhizobium sp. M1409. The sequence continues at coordinate 79,331 of NZ_JAMYKV010000029.1, read as the reverse complement.
GGGGCGATGTTGTCGACGCCGTGGATACGCATCACCTCCTCGACCAGATCGGCCTTGCCGTCCACATCGGGGCGCCAGGACGGCACGGCGACGTTGACGGTATCGCCCGACCCCTCGGGCTTGAAGCCGAGGCGCGACAGGATGTCGAGGCTTTCCGCCTTCGCCACCTCGATGCCCGTCAGCCGCTTCACTTCCGAAAGCGGGAAGGAGACGATCTTGGGCGTGTGGCCCGCATAGCCGGCCACTTCGATCTCCGTCGGCGTGCCGCCGCAGAAATCGAGCACCAGCCTGGTCGCCAGCTCGACGCCGGGCACCATGAATTCAGGATCGACGCCACGTTCGAAGCGGTAGCGCGCATCGGTGATGATGCCGAGCGTGCGGCCGGTGCGCGCCGTGGTGATCGGATCCCAAAGGGCGGATTCGATCAGCACGTCCGACGTGTTCTCGTCGCAGCCCGAGTGCTCGCCGCCCATGATGCCGGCGATCGATTCGACGCCGTCTTCATCTGATATGACGCACATCTCCGGCGTCAGCGTATATTCGCGACCGTCGAGCGCCTGCACCTTTTCGCCATTGTGCGCCCGCCGCACGGTCAGATTGCCGGCGACCTTGCTGGCGTCGAACACATGCAGGGGCCGACCGCGGTCGAAGGTGACGTAATTGGTGATGTCGACCAGCGCGCTGATCGGCCTGAGACCAATGGCGATCAGCCGCTGCTGCAGCCATTTCGGCGACGGGCCGTTCTTGACGCCCTTGACCAGCCGCAGCGCGAAGCCGGGGCAGAGTTCCGGCGCTAGGATCGTCACCTTGACCGGGCACATGCCGTTGCCGACATGGGGCATGATAGCGCCGCCGACGAGACGGCCAAGTCCACTCGCCGCCAGATCCCTGGCGATGCCGTAGACGCTGGTGGCGTCCGGCCGGTTCGGCGTCAGGTTGATCTCGATGACCGGATCGTCGAGATGCGCGTAGGCAGCGAAGCTGGTGCCGACAGGCGCATCCTGGGGCAGGTCGATGATGCCGTGGTGCTCGTCGGACAGTTCCAGCTCGCGCTCGGAACACATCATGCCGTGGCTTTCGACACCCCTGATCTTGCCGACCGTCAGCGTCACGTCGATGCCGGGCACGTAGGTGCCGGGCGCGGCAAAGGCGCCGATCAGGCCCGCGCGTGCATTGGGCGCGCCGCAGACGACCTGCACCGGTGCCTTGCCGTCGCCGGTGTCGACGGTGAGCACGCGCAGCCGGTCGGCATCGGGGTGCTGCACCGCCGTCAGCACCCTGGCGATGACGAACGGCTTCAGGCTCGACTTGTCGTCGACATGCTCGACTTCGAGGCCGATCGAGGTCAGCCGCTCGACGATCTCGCTGAGCGAGGCGTCGGTCTCGAGATGATCTTTGAGCCAGGAAAGGGTGAATTTCATTGGACTGTTCCGTCTGGTCTTTTGACGCTTGATTTCAGATGTCTCGGCAAGTCGTCGGACATATGCAGGAAGGGAAGCTGCTCGCTGACATAGGCATGCAGCGTCGGCTTGAAATCGGCCGGCATGTCCATGGCGCCGAGCATGAAATAGATGTCATCCTCCAGCCGCTCGTCGACATAGGCGATGGGCGAGCCGCAGGTGCCGCAGAAGGAGCGCGTCACCGGGCCGTTCTCGAACATCTTCAGCGCCTTGCCGGTGAACGCGACCTGACCGGCCAGGAAGCCGACAAAGGCCGATACCGGCGCGCCGCTCGCCCGCCGGCAATCGCCGCAATGGCAATAGCTGACGTGATGCGGTTCGGCCGAAGCCTCGAACCGCACGGCGCCGCAACGGCAGCCGCCGGTGTGCGGCGCTGTCATGCGCTTAGGCCTCCGAACAAGGTCGGCATGTCGAGCGGCCGGAAGCCGTAATGCGACAGCCAGCGGACATCGGCGTCGAAGAAGGCGCGCAGGTCCGGCATGCCGTATTTCAGCATGGCGATGCGGTCGATGCCCATACCCCAGGCAAAGCCCTGATACTCGTCCGGATCGAGCCCGCCATGGCGCAGCACGTTGGGATGCACCATGCCGCAGCCGAGGATCTCCATCCAGTCGGAGCCTTCGCCGAAGCGCACCTCGCCGGGCCGCGAGCGGTCGCACTGGATGTCGACCTCGAGGCTGGGCTCGGTGAACGGAAAGAAGGATGGCCGGAAGCGCATCTTGACCTGCGGCACCTCGAAGAAGGCCTTGCAGAACTCCTCCAGCACCCACTTCATGTTCGCGACATTGGCCGTCTTGTCGATCACCAGCCCCTCGACCTGATGGAACATCGGCGAGTGGGTAGCGTCGGAATCCTGACGATAGGTCTTACCCGGAATGACGATGCGGATCGGCGGCTTCTTCGTCTCCATGGTGCGGATCTGCACGGGTGAGGTGTGGGTGCGCAAAAGCTTGCGCTCGCCCTTTTCGTCCGGCTGGAAGAAGAAGGTGTCGTGCATCTCGCGCGCCGGATGGCCTTCGGGGAAATTCAGCGCGGTGAAATTGTAGTAATCGCTCTCGATATCCGGACCTTCGGCTATGGAGAAACCGAGATCGCCGAAGATCGCCGCGATCTCGTCGATGACCTGGCTGATCGGATGGATGCGGCCGCGCTCAGCCGGCGACTGCCGCACCGGCAGCGTCACGTCGACCTTTTCAGCGGCCAGGCGGGCTGTGATCGCCACATCCCTGAGCTCGGCCTTGCGGGCCGTCAGGGCATCGGTGACGCGGTTCTTGAGGCCGTTGATGGCCGGGCCCTTCAACTGGCGCTCCTCGGCGGTCATGGCGCCGAGCGTCTTCAACATTTCGGAGATGAAACCCTTCTTGCCAAGAGCCGCGACGCGCACGGCCTCGATCGAGGCCTCGTCGGAGGCCGATGCGATGTCGGCAAGCAGCGAGGCCTCCAGGGCTTCAAGATTTCCGGCTGTGTCGTTCACGGCGAAACTCTCTCGATCGGGCGACCGGCACCATTTTGGTTCGTCGTCACCATTTTGGTTACATCAGGTATAAGAAAAACCCGCGCCAGCCGTGCCAGCGCGGGTTCCCCAAATCAGAATTGCGAATGCTTGGGAAGCGCTGGTCTTAGGCGACAGCGCTTTCAAAAGCGTTCGGCGTGGTGTTCTTCAGATATTCGAGCGCCACCTTGGCCTTGGCGACCAGGGCTGCGAAAGCCTGCGGCTCATGGATGGCCATGTCCGACAGGATCTTGCGATCGATCTCGATGCCGGCCTTGTTGAGGCCGTCGATGAAGCGGCCGTAGGTCAGGCCATGCTCGTGGGTCGCCGCGTTGATGCGCTGGATCCACAGCGCGCGGAACGAGCGCTTGCGGTTCTTGCGGTCGCGGTAAGCGTACTGCAGCGACTTTTCCACCGCCTGCTTGGCGATGCGGATGGTGTTCTTGCGGCGGCCGTAGAAGCCTTTTGCGGCTTTCAGGACCTTCTTGTGCTTGGCGTGCGAGGTGACGCCTCTCTTTACGCGTGCCATGTCATGATCTCCTTAAAAGCAATTCCAGGAAAAGTGCCCTTGCGGTTTTCCGTTCGGAATTGCGTAAAACAAATGCGTGTCCGGACCGAATGCCTTATTTGAGCGGGATGTTATCCAAAAAGTCTGCAACTTTTTGGCATCACGCCTTAGAGGCCGTTCGGCAGAAAATTCTTGATGACCTTCTTGCCATCCGGTTCAGCCAGAACCATCGTGCCGCGGGCATTTCGAATGAACTTGTTGGAACGCTTGATCATGCCGTGACGCTTGCCGGCCGCAGCCGACAGGACTTTACCCGTACCTGTGATCTTGAACCGCTTTTTTGCAGCGGACTTGGTCTTCATCTTGGGCATTTTGCTACTCCGTTTCTATGAGGTCCCTGTCGTGCCTCCGGCACTCCACGCCTCTTGTCTTGTTCGCTTCGGGCCGACCAAAGCCCGAAAAGCAAATGAAACCGCCACGGCATGCCCTGCCGGGCGGTTTTCTTGAACGGCGGTCCTATACGTCAAAGCCGGCTGCTGTGCAACACCTGTAGAGATGCGGCTCTGCCCTTGAGTCAGGGCAGCCGGAACAGCACCGGCAACATGCCCGACTGCTGGGCGCCATCGATCAGCTCGAAGGCCGGCAGCGCGACGAGGAACACCAGGCCGTCGAGCAGCGTGGTCAACAGCAGACGCGGCTTGAAGCTGCCGGTATCACCCTCCTGGTAGAGGGAAAGCTTCGGGAAGAAGCGCGGCACTCTCGCCAGATAGGCCTGATATGTGGCGGGAAGCGCTTCCTTGAGGAATTTCTCCTCGCGCAGGATGACGATATGGAAGGCGCCCGCGCACAGCACCGCGAACAAGATGATGCCGGAGAATGAGCCGATCTGGGCGCCGACACCGGCCGCGGCCACGGTCGAGAACACATAAAGGGGGTTGCGGGTGATCGAGTAGGGCCCGCCGGTCACCACCTCGGAAGCCTTGCGCCCACCTATGTAGAGCGTCGACCAAAGGCGCCCGACGATGCCGAGGAAAATCAGCAGCACGCCGAACATTTCAATCGACTCATGCACCGGCGTGTCGGGCGGAAACGTCGATTGGCCAAACAACAGCGCCGCGAACAGCACCGCCACGAGCCCGGCGAGCACCATCCGGCGCGTATGCTGGTAGTTACCCAGCCCGTATTTGAGTTCTTTGTCCAAGGTTGGAATCCGATCGTCGAAGAGCCCGATGCATGTCATGTCACCCAAAGTGGCCCCGGCTTTGGGAAGACGACATGCATAAAAAAGAACCGGCGATCCCAGCCTCTGCCAAGAAAACAGGCGTCCCGCCGATCGCCGGGACGCCTTGGGATGTAATTCAGGCGGATTTAAGCGCGATACCAAGCCTGACGCCATCGCGTCTCAGGTGTGTTGCTCAGCACACCTTAGCGCGGCGACAGCACCATCATCATCTGGCGGCCTTCGAGCTTCGGTTCCGCCTCGACCTTGGCGATGGTCGCCACTTCCTCGCGGACCTTGTTCAGAAGCTGCATGCCGAGTTCCATATGCGCCATCTCGCGGCCACGGAACCGCAGCGTCAGCTTGACCTTGTCGCCTTCCTCGAAGAAGCGGCGAACCGCCTTCATCTTGGTCTCGTAATCATGGCTGTCGATGTTCGGGCGCATCTTGATCTCCTTGATCTCGATGACCTTCTGGTTCTTGCGCGCCTCGGCCGCCTTCTTCTGGTTGGCGTATTTCAACTTGCCGAGATCGAGGATCTTGACGACGGGGGGCACCGCATTGGGCGATATCTCGACGAGATCGAGCCCAGCCTCTTCGGCGAGCAGCAATGCGTCGTTGATGGAAACATCGCCGCGGTTCTGGCCTTCGGCGTCGATAAGCTGGACCCGGGGAACCCGGATATCACGGTTGGAGCGCGGGCCATCCTTGGTCGGCGCCGCTGCTTTGAAAGGTCTGCGAATGGTCGTGGTCTCCTTGGCCGTTTCGTTCAGGGTTTGTCAGTGTTGATGCGTGACGCGTCAATGTGGTGAGCGCGCGGGCGGAGTCAATAGCACAGCATTGACAGAAAATCACCCTGATCGCTGCCCTGCACCAAACAAAGAACATCGCGAGCACTTTCCGCCTCGCCGCTGGCTGTGCCACAAGACCGACGTTGAGGAAAAAGCCATGACTGTCACGCCCCCACTCTTTCTGGATATCGATGGATCGCGCATCGCGGTGCGCCATACTGCTGGCTCCGCCCCCGGCATCGTCTGGCTCGGCGGCTACAAGTCGGACATGCTGGGCACGAAGGCGCAGACGCTGTCGGACTGGGCGGCAAGGGAAGGCCGCGCGTTCCTGCGCCATGATTATTCCGGCCATGGCGAATCCGGCGGCGCCTTTGCCGACGGCACGATTTCGACATGGCTTGCGCAAAGCCTTGCCGTGTTCCGGCATTTCACCAAGGGCCGGCAGATCCTGGTCGGCTCCTCGATGGGCGCCTGGATTGCGCTGCGCATGGTGCAGGAATTGCGCAAGGCGGGCGACAGCAACGTCTCCGGCCTGGTGCTGCTGGCGCCGGCGCCAGACTTTACCGCTGAACTGGTCGAACCGGTGCTGACCAAGTCGCAGAAACGCGACCTCGCCAAAAAAGGCTTCTTCGAGGAGCCGTCGGACTATTCCGCCGAGCCCTACATCTACACACGCGCCCTGATCGAGGATGGGCGCGACAACAGGGTGATGACGGGCCCGATCGACACCCATTGCCCGGTGCACATCCTGCAGGGGCTGGCCGATACGGACGTGCCGACAAGCCATGCGCTGAAGCTGGTCAGCCTGCTGCCGGCCGACGACGTGACCTTGTCGCTGATCCCCGATGGCGACCACCGCCTGTCGCGGCCGCAGGATCTCGACATGCTGGTGCGGGCCGTAGACACGATGGCACAAAGGGGAAACTGATGCGCCTTTCCATTCCGATATCCGCCTTCGTCGCGGCCATCGTCGGCTTCGGCGGCACGCTGGCCATCGTCATTGCCGCCGCCAAGGCGGTCGGCGCGACGCAGATCGAGACGGCGAGCGGCGTTACCGCCATCTGCCTGGCCATGGCGATCGAGTGCCTGTGGCTGTCCTGGCGCACGAAGATGCCGGTCATCACCGCATGGTCGACGCCGGGCCTGGCGCTGATCGCCGCATCGAGCGGCTTTTCGATGAACGAGGCGGTCGGCGCCTTCATCGTCACCGGCATCCTGTTGATCGCCACCGGCCTGTTCGGACCGCTGACGCGGCTGATCGCCAGGATACCGGCGTCGGTGGCATCCGGCATGCTGGCCGGCATCCTCGTCAGCTTCGCCATCAACGCGGTCAAGGCCATCCCCGCCGATCCCTGGCTGATCCTGCCGCTGATCGCGGCCTTTTTCGTCATCAGGCTGTTCAATCCGGCGGTGTCGGTGCTGGTCGTGCTGATCGGCGGCGGCCTCGCGGCATTTCTCACCGGCCGCGTCGGCGGCCTGCCGACACTGGAACTATCGACGCTGACGCTGATCGCGCCGCAGTTCAGCGCCGCCGCGATCATCGGCCTGGCGCTGCCGCTCTATCTCGTCACCATGGCTTCACAGAACCTGTCCGGCCTCGCCGTGCTGCGCGCCGCCGGCTATCACCCGGAGCCAGGCCCGCTGATCGGCGTCACCGGCCTGTTTTCGCTGTTGTCGGCGCCGTTTGGCGGCTCGACCACCAATCTGGCGGCGATTTCGGCGGCGATCTGCACCGGGCCCGACGTCCATCCGGACCCCACCGAGCGCTGGAAGACCGGCCCGTTCTATGCGCTCGCCTATCTCGTCTTCGCCATTTTCGGCGCGTCGCTGGTGGCGATCTTCGCCGTCCTGCCGCAGAGCCTGATCGTACTGGTGGCGGGTCTCGCGCTGATGTCGCCGCTTGCCAATGCTTTGTCGATCGCCTTGAAGGACGAAGGCGAACGCATACCCGCCACCGTCACCTTCGCCGTCACCGCTTCGGGGCTGACGCTGTTCGGCGTCGGCGCGGCATTTTGGGGACTTGTCGCCGGGTTGGTCGTGCTTTTCCTCGAAGCACTCAAAAAGCAACAATCATTTCAGCCGCTTGTCCGGATTTGGCGGACATTGTCTTGAATCGCCGTTTTCTTCTTCCCATTTCGATTCCACGCAGCCGGTCTTGGCTGTCTCCAACCGAAGGAATGGGAGAAAATGAACACATCCGCATTGATCCGCCCGGCCTGGACGCCGGCAACCATCGCGTTGATGGTGATCGGTTTCATGGTGTTCTGGCCACTCGGCTTCGCCATGCTCGCCTACATCATCTGGGGCGACCGCCTCGAGGGCTTCAAGCGTGACGTCAACCGTGCCACCGACGGCATCTTCGCCGGCTGCCGCCGCGGTTCCGACAAGGCCGCGCGCTGGGGTCACGGCTCCGCCCGCACCGGCAACGTCGCTTTCGACGACTGGCGCGAAAAGGAACTTGAGCGCCTGAACGAAGAGCGCCGCAAGCTAGACGAGATGCTCACCCAGTTCGACGAGTACGCCCGCGAATTGCGTCGCGCCAAGGACCAGGACGAGTTCGACCGCTTCATGGCCAACCGCAACAAGTCGACGGCGCCGACGAAGACCGACCCGGGCACCGGAACGACCACCAAGCGTGGCAAGGGCTCGAACCTGCTTGACGACTAGCGCATCGGCCCGAAAATCGACTTCGATTTTCTGAAAGCACGATGCGTAGATTCAAAAGTGTTAGAGCGTACTTTGTGCGTCCGATTGGACGCACGTCGCTCTAATGACCCGGCGACTGGTCACATCGTGAAAAAACGGCGTCGCGAATGCGGCGCCGTTTCTTTTTTGTTCTATTCGTTTTCCTCGAATCACGTATCGTCCGGCCATGTCTTTCGGCTTCTTCCGCAATTTGACAAAGACCAAGCCCGCGCCCGAAGAGCGCGAGCATATCGTTGCCGGCCGCTCGCTGCCGCTCAAGATCGTCGAGAACGACCGCGCAAGGCGGCTGACGCTGCGCATCGATTCCGGCGGTCGCGGGCTGCGCATCACCGTGCCGCCGGGCCTGCGCCGAGGCGAGGTGGAAAAATTCCTCGACCGCCATCAGGACTGGCTGGAACAGCGGCTGGCCAAGGTCCCGGCTCGGCCGCAGGTGCGTCCCGGCATCAAGATCCCGGTGCGTGGCGTGGCGCACCGCATCGTCCACGAGCCTTCAAACCGCGGGACCGTGACGGTGTCGAGCGATGAGCGCGGCCCGCTACTGATCGTGCATGGCGACCGCATACACCTGCCGCGCCGGATCGCCGACTTTCTCAAGCGCGAGGCCAAGAAGGAGATCGAGAAGCTGGTGCTCAAGCACACGCATGCGCTGGGCAAGCGCGCCAAGGCCGTCCGCTTCAAGGACACGTCGAGCCGCTGGGGCTCCTGCACCTCCGACGGCAATCTGTCGTTCTCCTGGCGGATCATGATGGCGCCGTCGCCGGTCATCAATTACCTCGTCGCGCACGAGGTTGCGCATCTCAAGGAGATGAACCACGGTCCGAAATTCTGGAAGCTGTGCGAGCAGCTTTGCCCGGACACCGAACGCTGCAAGGCCTGGCTGAAGCGCAATGGCGGCGCGCTTCAGGCGATTGCGTTCGAGTAACGTCAATCGTCATTCGCGGCGTTGAGTTCATCCGGTCGCAACCCCTCGTCGCCATGATGCGGCCACGGCAAAAAATTGCCGTCGAAGGCATCGCTGCCGAAATAGTCGAGCGCGCGGTGCGCCTCGGCGCCGTTGAAGGCGGCCTTGTCCATCAGGTGCGCGATGACCTCGCGCGCCTGCGAAATCTTCTGCCTGAGTTCGGCAACGGTTCTCTCGGTCATGATCCTGCTCCCGCCTTGTCCATCCATAAGTAGCGCCTTTGGCCTTGCCGGCAAACAGTATGCTTTTTCTCGACTCTTTTCGCTTTTCATGCCAATTCCCGCGCATGGCACTCGACATCAAGATCTGCGGCTTGAAGACCGACGGGGCAATGGCCGCGGCGCTGGCCGGCGGCGCCAGCCATGTCGGCTTTATTTTCTTCCCGAAAAGCCCACGCTATGTCGAGCCTGCCGAGGCTGGCCGCCTGCGCGAGGCTGCGCGCGGCAAAGCCAAAGCGGTTGCCGTCACCGTCGATGCCAGCGACGCCTTCCTGGACGAAATCGTTGCCAAGATGCAGCCCGATATGCTGCAGTTGCACGGCTCGGAAACGTCGGAGCGGGTGGCCGAGGTCAAAGCCCGCTATGGCCTGTCGGTGATGAAGGCACTGCCGCTCAGCGAGGCCGCCGATCTCGAACGGATAAAGCCGTTCGTCGGCATCGCCGACCGCTTCCTGTTCGACGCCAAGCCACCGAAAGGCTCCGAACTGCCGGGCGGCAATGGCGTTGCCTTCGACTGGCGCATTCTTGCCGGCCTTGACGGCGGTGTCGATTACATGCTTTCCGGTGGGCTCAACGCCGCCAATATCGGCGATGCCCTTCGGCTTGCCAACCCGCCCGGAATAGACATCTCCTCAGGCGTGGAAAGCGCGCCGGGCGTCAAGGATCCGGCGCTGATCGAACAATTTTTCCGGGCCGTCAGGGCAGCGCGAGACAACCGCGCCGCCTGACCGGTTCAATCCAGAGCATGTTGGGAACCGGTTTTGCGACAAGGACATGCTCAAGACATCAAGATGCCAGGAGATCGGCGATGAACAAGCCGGCGACACCCAATTCCTTCCGCACCGGACCCGACGAACAGGGCATGTTCGGCATTTTTGGCGGTCGTTTCGTTGCCGAAACGCTGATGCCGCTGATCCTCGACCTGGAGCGGCACTGGAACGAGGTCAAGAATGATCCGGATTTCAGGGCTGAACTGACCGATCTTTCGACCCACTATGCCGGGCGGCCCTCGAAGCTCTATTTCGCCGAGGGACTGACTAGGCATCTCGGTGGTGCAAAAGTCTATTTCAAGCGCGAGGATCTGAACCACACCGGTTCGCACAAGATCAACAACTGTCTCGGCCAGATCCTGCTGGCCAAGCGCATGGGCAAGAAGCGCATCATCGCCGAAACCGGTGCCGGCCAGCACGGCGTGGCCTCGGCCACGGTCGCGGCCCGCTTCGGCTTTCCCTGCGTCGTCTATATGGGGGCCACCGACGTTGCCCGGCAAAGCCCCAATGTCTTCCGCATGAAGCTGCTCGGCGCCGAAGTGCGGCCGGTAACCGCCGGTCATGGTACGCTGAAAGACGCCATGAACGAAGCCCTTCGTGATTGGGTGACCAATGTCGAGGATACTTATTACCTGATCGGCACCGCCGCCGGACCGCATCCCTATCCGGAGCTGGTGCGCGACTTCCAGTCGGTGATCGGCATCGAGGCGCGGGCGCAGATCCTCGAACAGGAAGGCCGGCTGCCGGACACCATCATTGCCGCTGTCGGCGGCGGTTCCAACGCCATCGGCCTGTTCCATCCGTTCCTGGACGACAAAGAGGTCCGCATCATCGGCATCGAAGCCGGTGGGCGCGGCCTCGACGGCATCGAGCATTGCGCCTCGATGAATGCAGGAAAACCCGGCGTGCTGCACGGCAATCGCACCTATCTCCTGCAGAATGCGGACGGCCAGATCATGGACGGGCATTCGATCTCGGCCGGTCTCGACTATCCCGGCGTTGGGCCAGAGCATTCCTGGCTGCGCGACTCGGGCCGCGTCGAATATGTACCCATTCTCGACGACGAGGCGCTGGAGGCCTTCAAGCTGACGACGCGCGTCGAAGGCATCATCCCGGCGCTGGAATCGGCGCATGCCATCGCGCATGCGGTGAAGATCGTGCCTGGGATGGATAAGGACCAGATCGTCATCGTCAACCTGTCCGGTCGTGGCGACAAGGACGTGCATACGGTGGCCTCGATGCTGGGCATGGAGATCTGATCATGGTGACCCGCATCGATCGCCGCATGGCGAAGCTGAAGACCGAAGGCCGCCCGGCGCTCGTCACCTATTTCATGGGCGGCGACCCGGACTACGACACCTCGCTGTCGATCATGAAGGCACTGCCGGGCGCGGGCGCCGACATCATCGAGCTCGGCATGCCGTTTTCCGACCCGATGGCCGACGGTCCGGCGATCCAGGCCGCGGGCCTCAGGGCGCTGAGAGGCGGCCAGACGCTGGTCAGGACGCTGAAGATGGCGTCGGAGTTCCGGACGGGCGACAATGAGACGCCGATCGTGCTGATGGGCTACTACAACCCGATCTACATCTACGGCGTCGACCGCTTCCTCACGGATGCTATTGCCAGCGGCATCGATGGGCTAATCGTCGTCGACCTGCCGCCGGAGATGGACGAGGAACTGTGCATTCCGGCGCTCAAGGCCGGCATCAACTTCATCCGGCTGGCGACGCCGACCACCGACGACAAGCGCCTGCCCAAGGTGCTGCAGAACACGTCGGGCTTCGTCTATTATGTGTCGATGACCGGCATCACCGGCTCGGCGCTGGCCGACACCGGCAAGGTGGCGGCGGCGGTCAAGCGCATCAAGAGCCATACCGACCTGCCGGTCTGCGTCGGCTTCGGCGTCAAGACCGCCGAGCAGGCTCGCGTGATCGGCGCCAATGCCGACGGCGTCGTCGTCGGCACCGCGATCGTCAATGCCGTGGCCAACGTGCTGGGGCCGAAAGGCGAGAAGACCGCCGACCCTGCCGAAGCCGTCGCCACGCTGGTCAGCGGCCTTGCGCAAGGTGTGCGCTCGGCCCGCCTTGCTGCCGCCGAATAGTTCTCCTACCTCAGCTTTGCGCATGTCGTTATCCCAAAACCGGTTTCCACTTTTGGGCGACATGCACTAACTCTTCGTCAGGACAGGAGCCGAAGCGATGAACTGGATCACCAATTACGTTCGTCCGAAGATCAATTCGATGCTCGGCCGGCGCACCGACATGCCCGAGAATCTCTGGATCAAGGATCCGGAGACCGGCGAGATGGTGTTCCACAAGGATCTGGAATCCAACCAGTTCGTCATCCCTTCGTCAGGTCATCACATGAAGATCTCGGCCAAGGAGCGGCTGAAATTCTTCTTCGATGACGGCAAATACGAGACCCTGGACAACCCCAAGGTCATGCAGGATCCGCTGAAATTCCGCGACGAGAAGCGCTATGTCGACCGGCTGAGGGACGCCAAGGCCAAGACCGGCCTGGAAGACGCGATCATCAACGCGCTGGGGACCGTCGAGGGCCTGCCGGTTGTGGTCACGGTGCAGGACTTCGCCTTCATGGGCGGATCGCTCGGTATGGCCGCGGGCGACGCCATCGTGCGTGGCTTTGAAGCGGCCCTGCAGCGCAAGCGGCCGTTGATCCTGTTCGCCGCCTCCGGCGGTGCCCGCATGCAGGAAGGTATTTTGTCGCTCATGCAATTGCCGAGGACCACGGTCGGCGTCGACAGGCTGAAGGAAGCAGGCCTTCCCTACATCGTTGTTTTGACCAACCCGACCACCGGCGGCGTCACTGCCTCCTACGCCATGCTGGGCGACGTACATATCGCCGAGCCCGGCGCGCTGATCGGCTTTGCCGGACCGCGCGTCATCGAACAGACGATCCGCGAGAAATTGCCGGACGGCTTCCAGCGCTCCGAATATCTGATGGAGCACGGCATGGTCGATATGGTGGTATCGCGGCTGGAACTGCGCGAAACCATCGCGCGGCTGCTCAAGATGCTGCTCAAGCTGCCGGAGGAGCAGAAGCCGCTGGAGCCGGAAATCCTGCCGCCGGCCACCATTGCGACGGAAGCCCGACCGCAAGCCTGACGCGACATCGTGCGCCGCGACCGCGATTGCGCGCGCCTCGCGACCCGCATAGGATTCTCCCATGATGACGCTTGCCGCCGACCGCGAAATCGATGCCCTGATGGCGCTTCACCCGAAAGGCTTCGACCTTTCGCTCGACCGCATTTCGCGGCTGCTGGAGCGGCTTGATAATCCGCAGGACCGGCTGCCGCCGGTCATCCACATCGCCGGCACCAATGGCAAGGGTTCGTGCGCCGCCTTTTCGCGCGCCCTGCTCGAGGCGGCGGACTACCGCGTCCATGTCCACACCTCGCCGCATCTGGTCAACTGGCACGAGCGCTACCGGCTGGCCGCCGATGGCGGCGGCAGGCTGGTCGAGGACAGGGTGTTCGCCGATGCCATCGCCCGCGTCGCCAGGGCCAACGAAGGCGAGACGATCACCGTCTTCGAGATCCTCACCGCTGTCACCTTCCTCTTGTTTTCCGAACACCAGGCCGATGCCGCCATCATCGAGGTCGGGCTCGGCGGCCGTTTCGACGCCACCAATGTCGTCAAGGAGCCGGCCGTATCGGTGATCATGCCGGTGTCGCTCGACCATGAGGCCTATCTTGGCGACCGTGTCGAACTGATCGCCGCTGAAAAGGCCGGCATCATCAAGCCTGGCTGCCCGGTGGTCATCGGCGCACAGGAAAGCGAGACGGCGCTGCAGGTGCTGATCGAAACCGCCGAGCGACTCGAGTGCCCGACCTTCGTCTACGGCCAGGACTTCCTCGCCTATGAGGAAAACGGCCGTATGGTCTACCAGGACGAAGACGGGCTGATGGACCTGCCGCCGCCCAGGCTGCCCGGGCGCCACCAGTTCGCCAATGCGGCGGCGGCGATCGCCGCGGTCAAGGCGGCCGGTTTCGAGATCAGCCATCGCGCCGCCGAAAAGGCGATGATCAATGTCGCCTGGCCCGGCCGCATGCAGAAGCTGGCGCAGGGCCGGCTGGCCGAACTGGCGCCGAAGGGTGCCGACATCTGGCTCGACGGCGGCCACAACCCGGGCGCCGGCGTGGTTATTGCCGAAGCGCTGGCGGAGCAGGAAGAAAAGAACCCGCGTCCGCTCTTGCTCATCTCCGGCATGATCAACACCAAGGACCAGAGCGGTTATTTCCGCGCCTTCAAAGGCTTGGCCCGGCATGTCTACACAGTGCCGGTGAGCCTCAGCGAGGCCGGCGTGCCGAACGACGAACTGGCGATCCGCGCGACGGAAGCGGGACTGACGGCCGAGCCGGTGAGTTCCGTTGCCAACGCGCTGATGCTGCTGCGCGACACCTGGGACGGCCCGCCGCCGCGCATCCTGATCGGCGGTTCATTGTACCTAGCCGGCGCGGTGCTGGCCGAGAACGGCACGCCGCCTACCTGAGGTCGGATTTGGCGATCACGCGCGAGGAATCCGTCATGATCAAGGTCAAGCAGCTCGCTCACGTCTGCATCTTCGCGCACGACCTGGAGGTGACGCGAAGCTTCTATCGCGACGTCCTCGGCCTGGACACCCAATTCAATTTCCTGCGCGACGGCAAGATTTTCGGGTTCTACCTCAATTGCGGCGGGCGCAGCCATGTCGAGGTGTTCCAGAAGGACGGAGCTCACTACAGCGACCTGAACCAGATCAACCATCTCTGCCTCGAAGTGGAGAACATAGACGCCGCTATCGCCCACATCAGGTCGAAGGGCGTCGATGTCACGTCAAAGAAACGCGCCTGCGACGACACCTTCCAGGCCTGGATCCGCGACCCCAACGACGTGAAGATCGAGTTGTTCGAATATACCGAAAAAAGTGCGCAATTCGTCGGCGGCGATCGTATCGCCGACTGGTGACCGGAGCAATTGCAGGAAAAGTGTGAGCGGTCCTTGGGAATTGCGTCAGAAAAAGAGAGGGAGCAGTTCGCCGTTTCCGTGAAACGGTGAAATGCTCTAGAAATCCCAAGGCGAGATCAGCTCAAGGTTGGCCGGGCCGAAGTCGTTGAGATTACGTGTTGCCAGCCGACCGCCGTTCACGCGCACTATCGCTGCAATCATGCCATCGGGTGCCGACATGCCCCGGCCCTGACGCGTCGCGGTTCCCATAATCTCGCCATAAGCCAGAGCCGCCTCCTCCGTCAGCCCAAAAATACGGTCGGCAAAGCGATGGCGCCATTGGGAGAGTCCTTGCTCCAGGCGATCGGCACGTTCATCAGGTCGTATCTTCTGGATGCCGAAAGCGATTTCGGCAATCGCCACCGTGGGAAGCGCCAGCTCGGCATCGTTGCGGACCAGCCAAGCCATGACAGCAGCGTCAGGCGCCTTTCTAAGGCTCTCCGAAATCACATTGGTGTCGACGAAAATCAAAGCTCCGGCCCTGTATGGACCTTGCGGCTTTCCCGGATGATTTCTTCCAGATCGATGTCGACGCCAACGCTTGCCGTCAGGCGAGAGTAGAAGGCGGATGCCGGTTCTCGCCCGGCCTCCCGAATCTCATAGGATTCAAGCGCGCGCTCGACGATATCAGCTATTGAGCGGTTTTCGCGACGAGCGAGTCGATGCGCAAGATCACGTGCTTTTGCGCTGCGGACGGAAAGCTGGGGTTCGGCCATTTCAAACTCCCTTTTGAGAAAGATATAGCCTTTCCTGCGGCTGCCATCAAGATGGCAAGTGATGGCATGCCATCACTTCAGTTCGATCTCGATGAAGGCATATTCGCCTTCGTTGGCGTTGATGACGTCGTGTTCGACGCCTTCCTTGCGGAAATAGGGCGCGCCCTTCTTCATCTCGGCGAAGCTCTCGCCGTCCTTGGTCAACAGCTTCACCTTGCCGTCCATCAGCGGCACCACGACATAGTCATGGCCATGGCGATGCCAGCCGGTGTTGTCGCCCGGCGCGAAGCGGTACTCGGTGACGATGACACGCTCATTGTCGATGAAGACGGTGGCCTTGGCGGATCCGGTCATGTCGTTTCTCCCTGCTGGCGCTGCCAACAGAAGACATGGAGTGCGCGGACGTCAGGGCCAGAGCGGCCCAGCGCATGACCCAAGGACGCGCGGCGCTGTAGGTGACGCCAACAAAAAGCCCGGCGCGAAGGCCGGGCTTGATATATCAGGAATTTCAGACGGATCAGGCGAGGTTGCCATTGATCCAGTGCGACAGCGCTGTCTTCGGCGCGGCACCCACCTTCATGTCGGCCATTTCGCCGCCCTTGAAGATCATCAGTGTCGGGATCGAGCGCACGCCGAACTGGGCGGCGAGTTCGGGATTCTCGTCGATGTTCAGCTTGGCGATCTTCACCCTTGCGCCGAGTTCGGTGGCTATGTCTTCGAGCGCCGGCGCGATCATCTTGCAGGGACCGCACCATTCCGCCCAGAAATCGACGACGACCGGTACGTTGGCATCAAGCACATCGGCCTGAAAATTGCTCTTGTCGACCTTGACGGTGGCACCCATGCGGAAATCCTTTCGAAAATTTTTGTCCCACCAAATGTGGTGGTGATCACGCCCTTCTTCAAGCAGGTGTTGTGTCACGCTCCCGTGAGTCGAGCAAGGGCATCATCCATGGCGCTGGCCGGCAGTTCGATCAGCCGCGGCGCTTCGGTGAACAGCAGGGCCGCCTTGACCGCGCGTCCGGGATAAAGCGGCTGCAGCAGGGCGCGATAGAGAGCGAGCTGCAGGACATAGGCCGGCGGGACCTCGGCCAGAGAGGCGGGCGCAGGCCGATTGGTCTTGTAGTCGACGATCGAAATCGCGTCCGGCGTCACCGCCAGCCGGTCGATCTTGCCGGAAATCGAGCGTTTTTTGCCCTTGACCTCCAGGCTGCCCATGATCGCGACCTCGGCACGCGACGACGGCGCAAACAGCGGACCGAAGCTGGCGTCGGCAAGGATTGATGTGACCGAAGCCAGGGCTTTCTCCCGCTCCGACGGGGACCACTGTGCGCCCGTTCGTGCGAGATAACGTTCCGCCGCGCCCAGGCGCTCGGGCTCGGCGATGCCGGGCAGCATCTGCAGCAGTTTGTGCAGGGCAAGCCCGCGCAGCACGGCAAAGCCCGGCTCGGTTTCGGCATCCAGCACCGGCGAGGCCTTGTCGACCACGGCTTCCTTGCCTTCGTCGATCAGTGCCGAGGCGCCGGATGGCGACAGCGGACGCGGCAGGTCCTCGAACGGCGGCAAGGGCCGGAACAGGCCCGTCGGCAAAGGCTCGAAAGCGTCGGCCTGCCGTGCCGGCTCGCTGGAAGCCAGCGCAACAGGCGGCAGTCTGGTGACATGGAATCGATGCACCGGCTCACCACCGGCGGGATGCGGACGCTGCTCGCTTTCCGGAGCGCCGAGCAGCGCGCGGCTGACGATCGAGTGCCAGGTGCCGGCGTTCGGCGCCCGCTTGCCGTGATAGCCGCAGACGATCAGCCTATCCTCGGCACGGGTCATGCCGACATAGAGCAGCCGGCGGTATTCGTCGTCGGCGAGTTCTCGTGCCCGCGCTGCCGCTGCTTTGGAAAAGCCGTTGGCAACATCGCTGGCCGAGCGCCAGAGATAGCCCTTGCCGTCCCAGTTTGCGCCGGAACCATCGAAGGGCATCAAGCGCGGCAGATGTTGGTCGCTGAACGGGGCGGAACCGCCATCGACCAGGAACACGACCGGCGCTTCCAGGCCCTTGGCGGCGTGCACGGTCATGACCCGGACCTCGTCGCGGGTCTGATCCATCTCACGCTTGATCTCGGGACCGGCGTTTTCCAGCGTCGACAGGAAGGCTTCCAGCCCCGGCAGGCCGGTTCGCTCCTCGGCAAGGCAGAAACTCAGGAACTCGTCGAGAATGTCGCCGGCTTCAGGCCCGAGCCGGGCGATCATCCTGCGGCGCA
Source organism: Mesorhizobium sp. M1409 (assembly GCF_040317535.1). NCBI lineage: Bacteria > Pseudomonadati > Pseudomonadota > Alphaproteobacteria > Hyphomicrobiales > Phyllobacteriaceae > Mesorhizobium > Mesorhizobium sp. M1409. The sequence goes on along the minus strand of NZ_JAMYKV010000029.1, from coordinate 61,232 downwards.
CGCCATCGCGCGCCAGCAGCCCGGCGTAGAATTCGAACACCGGCTTGAAGGCGGCCTCATTCGTCCAGGTGTCGAGCTGGGTGACGACAGCTGCAAGTCGCTCGCTTTCGCCTGCATGCTGTCGCAGCGATGCGATCAGCGACAGGCCGTGCGGCCTCTGCGAGGCGAGCGCGAACAGCGTCTGCTCGGGCAAATCGAAGACCGGGCTGCGCAGCACGGCGGCGAGCGACAGATCGTCCTGGGGCTGGATGAGGAAATGGCCGAGCGCGATCAGGTCCTTGACCGCGATATGGCCGGGCAGGCTCAGCCGGTCGGCGCCGGCGACCGGGATGTCTCGGCGTTTCAAGGCGCGAGTCAACGCATGGACGAAGCGGTCGCGCTTGCGCACCAGCACCAGCACGTCGCCAGGCCGCAGCCGCTTGCCACGGCCTTCGATGATCTCCGTGGTGCCGATCCAGCCGGCAATGGTGGCCGCGACGTTCTCGGCGACGCGCACCGCCGGCGCATGCGCATGGTCGATGGCTTGCGTCCAGTCGTCCGGCTCGTCGACGACATCGGCGCCGACCGACGGCCACACCTCGACATAGCCCGGCGCATCGGTGCGGATCGCCTTGTGGCTCAGCGGATCGGGATCGTGGCTGATGCCGCGCCGCACGACGGGATCGGCGAAGACGCGGTCAACGGCGGCAAGAACGTCGTCGGTCGAGCGGAACGACCAGGTCAGCTTCAAATCGGCGAAGGACGCCTCGGCGTCGCGCACCCTGCCGGCAAACAACAGCCGGCTGTCGGCGAAGGAATCCGGCGCCGCACCCTGGAACGAATAGATGGACTGCTTCTCGTCACCGACGGCGAAGACCGTGCGATGGACCCTGTCGCGGGCGCCGATGCCGGCGAAGAACTCTTCCGCCAGCCGCTTCACAACCTCCCATTGATCCGGGCTGGTGTCCTGCGCCTCGTCGAGCAGGATGTGGTCGATGCCCTGGTCGAGCTTGTATTGCACCCAGGGACCGGCATCGGGCCGCGCCAGAAGGTTGACGGTGCGGATGATCAGGTCGTTGAAGTCGAGAAAGCCGCGGCTGCGCTTCAGCACTTCGTAGCGGGCGATCAGCCAGTCGGCGATGGTCAATGCGGCAACCGTGCCTTCCAGCATCCGGAACAGGGCCAGCCGATCGACTGTTTCAACGATCGTGCTGGCCGCTGAGAGATAGCGCTCCGCCAGATCCGGCAGTCGGTCGACCAGCGCCTTCTTGAAGGCTTTTGGCGGGTCGTAGGCGTCGCCATCGGTCTTGAGGAAGGCTCTTGCGAGCAATTGCAGGCGACGAATGGGATCGCTTTCGACGAAAGCCTGGCGCGCATAGGGTAGGATGTTGTTCAGCACCGCTCTCGCATCGGTGGCGTCGGCGGCCTGGGCGAAGCCGGCAAAATAGTCCGGCAAGAAACCCGGCAGCGGCCAGGCCGATGCCGCTATGCCTTCGGCGGTCTGGCCGGGGCGGAAATGGAATTCGTCGAACAGCGCCTGGAAGCGCGTGCCGTCGCGCCCGACCGCGTCGATGAAATTGCGCAAGCCGTCGCGCTTGCGCACGATCTCGCCCAGCAAGGCGTCGAGCCCGGCTTCGCCGCCACGGTCGAGGATGGTGGCAAAGGCCTCGGCCAGATCCCTGTCGCCGGCGGCGGTTCCGGAGATCATGTCGCGGCGCGCGGCGGCAAACAGCGATGCCTCCATCTGGCCGTCGAGCATCTCGAAATGGGCCGGGATGTTGGCTTCCAGCGGGAACTGGTGCAGCACCGATTCGCAGAAGGCGTGAATGGTCTGGATCTTCAGCCCGCCGGGTGTTTCCAGCGCCTCGGCGAACAGGCGCCGCGCCCGGCGCATGGTCTCGATATCGGGCCGACGCTCTTCCAGCGCCTCGACCTTCGACGCCAGATCCGCGTCACCGAGCGTCGTCCATTCCGACAGTGTCGAGAACACCCGATTGGACATGTTGGCGGCGGCGGCGCGCGTGTAGGTCAGGCACAGGATCTTCGACGGATCGGTGCCGCGCAGCAGCAGCCGGATGACGCGCTGGGCCAGCACATGGGTCTTGCCGGAGCCGGCGTTGGCCGACACCCAGGCGGAATTCTGAGGGTCGGCGGCGCGGGCCTGGCTGGTCGCGGTGTCGCTGGGGATAGGATAGGCCTTCTTCATGCCTCCCCTCCCTCGTCACCGGCGTCGCCGCCGGCCGACCATTCGAGCACGCGGGCCAGATGGTCGTAGTCGCCATCGGTCTCGCCTTCGCGAAACGGCAGTGCGCGCGACAGATAGCCGGTTCCCGGGTCTGCGTAGTGGATCAAGAGCTTTTCCAGCCGCGCCCAGGCCTCTTCGGCCAGATCGGTGGCGGTTCGCGGCTGGCGGTTGTGTTCGAGGATGGATTCTTCGAACACCTCGCCATTCGGCTTCAACCTGATGAAGGCCAGTTGCGAGGGCTCGCGCGCGCCCAAATCCTTGAAGGCGCCGCGCCTGAGCAGCGCGCCCTCCAGTGCCAGTTGCGGCGCCAGCAGCGTGTGCGCCTGCGCCTTGGACGGCGAGGAGCCGGTCTTGTAGTCCAATATGTCGGCCATGCCGCCAGCCAGCAGGTCGACACGGTCGGCGTAGCCGGACAGCGTCACGCCGGACTGGCCGACGACGGTCTTTCCGGCGCGCTCCTCGGCATAGCGCCGGATCACCGCGTCGGCGCGCGTGCGCTCCCATTCGATGATGTTGGCGGCGAGTTTTTCGAAACGCGGCCACCACACCGCCTCGACATCGGCAGGAAGGGCGACTTCGGCAAAACAGGCGCGGCCCGCGGCAATGAGGCCGGCGAGCGCATCGGGCGCGCGCGGGTCAGCCACCCGCGCCGAGAACAGATGCAGGATGGCATGGAACAGCGTGCCGCGCTCGGCCGCACCTGGGTCTCGAATGACCGGGTCGAGCGGCATCAGTCCTAGAATGCGTCTCGCATAGACGGCGTAGGGGTCACGGCGGAGGGTCTCGATCTCGGTGACCGAGAAATGGCCGGGACGCACGGACAGTGGCGGCTTCGGCTGCGGCCGTGGCGCGAAATCCTGCCTTGGACCACTGTCGAGCGCGCGCGCCCAGGTCAGCAGTTCGTCGCCACGCCGGCGCAATTCAGCTGCCTGGTCGTTGCCGATGAAGGTGAGCAGGCGCTGCAGCCAGCGCGACGGCACGGCGGGTGCGTCACCGGCGCGCGCCGAGCGGGCCAGCACCACCTTCCTGGCGCCCATGGCCATCTGGAAATCATGCGCGGCAAGGCCGATGCGCCGTTCGGGCGGCTCAAGATCGATGCCGGTTTTCATCAGCCGCGACATGAAGCGGTCGCTTTCGGGCTTGCGCGGCCACACGCCCTCGTTGAGCCCGCCGATGACCAGCGTTTCGACGGTCTGCAAGCGCGCTTCCAGCGCGCCCCAGATCGCGATGTTCCTGTCGGTGCCTTGCGCCGGCTTGACAGTTTCAGGCGCGATCAGCGCCGCCATCACATCGGGCCACTCGTTCGCCGCGAAGGACAGCGATGCGGAAGCCGCGACCAGCCCGCGCAGCAGTTCGGCAAGCTTTTCGCCGGCGTCACCGGCATAGAGTTCGGCAAGGCCGCCATCGACGGTGCGGCCGAGATTTTCGAGGGCGACGACACTGGCTGTGACCAGCGCGGCAAGGTCGGCGTCCGCTTGGCCACGGAAAGCCGCGAGCGGCGCAAGCGCCTGTCTGAGACGGTCGAGCAAATTCCGAGCGCCTTCGATGGAGCGCACGGTCAGCCGGGAAAACCAGAAGGGCGGCCGGCGGCCGCTGCCCAATTCGGTGAGGCGGCTATCAAACAGTTCCGGCAGCGAAACGATGTCCGGACGGCCGGTGCCGCCACGCAGCGCCACCAGTTCGATCAGTTCCGCCGCATGGCGCACATCGGCACGTTCGAGGCCAAGCCCGAGCAACGGATGCTTGAGCAGCGACAGCAGGCCAACCGGATCGCCTGGCCGGAACACCGCTTCGAGCGCCAGTCTGAGCAGGCTGGCCGCCGGGGTGTTGGCGAGCGGCGTGCCGCCGGAATCGTCGGCGACGACGCCGAAGCGCTGGAGCTCGACCGAAACGCGTCGCGCCAGCGCGCGGTCGCCGGTGACGAGAGCGGCCCTTTGGCCTGATACTTCGACCGCGCGCTTGAGCGCGACGGCAATGGCCACGGCTTCATCGCGTTCGCTGGCCGCTTCGAGCAAGGTCACGCCGGCGAATGCCCCGGCGATGTCGGACGCCGAAAAGCCATTGCGCGTCTCGGCCCACAATTCGGTGGTCTCGGCCGGCCGCAGGGCTTCGCCGACAAGGGCGGCGCGCAGCGCAAGCCGTGGCTCGGCCGCGCCGATCTCCTCGACATCGCCGCGCAACACGCCGATCTTGCCGATCAGCCTGGCGAGACCGTATTGCGGGTGGCCAAGCACGGCCGGGCGGGCACCGGGCGCGGCGATTGCCTGGAAGGACGCCTCGTCCAGCGTCCGGTCGAGGCCGGGCAGCACGATGGCGCCGCCGGGCAAGCGCGAGATCGCGGCAAGCAGTTCGGCGGTGGCTGGTATCGAGCCGGTGGACCCCGCCGCGATGACGGGCCCGGCGGGCGGATTGCGCTGCAGCCGGGCGGCCTCGGCGCGGATGAGCGCGCTGCGATGCGCGGCCGGGTTGGAGCGATCGCTTTCTGCAAGGAATTTCGGCCAGGCGTCGGTGACGATACCGAGGAATTCGAGCGTCACCTGCCACCATCCGGCAAGGTTGCCGGTCACCAGATCGGTGAGCTTGGCCCAGTCCGTGCCTTCCGTCTCGATCTCGTCCATCAGCCCCGCGAGATCGCGCGCCAGCCAGATCGCGTCGGCGGTGGAGGCCGGGATGACGATCTCCTCGGCGAAGAGGGCGGCGACATGTGCCGGCAGCCGGCGTTTCCAGGCGCGCACCAGCGGCGTCAGCAGCAACAGGCGCTCAGAAGCGGCGATCGGCGGCGCGAGATCGATGGCCGCCGCTGCCTCGGTCTCGAACGCCGCCTCGTCCTCGTCGAACTCGCCGAGTGGCCGGATGACCGGCAGGATCGCCGAACCGCCGCCGCCGCGAGTTGCCAGGCTGTCGACGAAGACACCCCGCAGAGCGCGCGCCGCGCGGCGCGTCGGCACATAGATGGTGACATCGGCCAACGCGAGCGGATCGCCGTCAAACCGAAACCCTGGAACGAGGCGGCCGGCAAGCAGCGCCTCGGCAAGCGTCGGCAGAAACGGCGCTCCGGGGGGAATTGAGAAAACGCGGCTTGAGCCGCTCATTGCAACTCGGCTAGCGCGCCGGCGACCGCCGTTTCCGCGAGCGCGATGGCATCGGGCGTGCCGACGGTGATCCAATGGCCATGCATCGGCATGCCGAACAGGCGCCCTGCGGCTATGGCCGTATCGAAATAGGCATTGAGCGAGTGCGGCCCGGCCGGTGCGCCCTTGAACAGACGCGGATGGACGATCGCCGCGCCGGCATAGATCAAGCCCGCCGGATCCCCCTTTGAACGCTGCAAGCGGCCATCCGGCGCCACCAGGAAATCGGTGCTGCCGCAGTGTCCGGTCGCCTGATGGAGATCTGCCAGCATCAGCAGAATATCCATTTTCGCCGCGTCCCATGCAAGGGCGAGGCGCTGGAGATTGAGAGGACCGTCGTCGATCCAGAACGTGTCGGCGTTGAGGATATAGAAGGGCTGCGAGCCCAGTTCCGGCAACGCCTTGACGATGCCGCCGGCGGAATCGAGCAGTCTTTCGCTCTCATCGGAAATGACGATCCGCGGTGCGCGGCGCGCGGCGACATGGGCGACGATCTGTTCGGGAAAATAATGGACGTTGACCACGGCCTTGCCGACACCGGCGGCGGCCAGGCTGTCGAGACTCCAGTCGAGCAACGGCTTGCCGGCGACCCTGACCAGCGGCTTGGGAATGGTGTCGGTGATCGGCCGCATGCGTTTGCCGAGCCCGGCGGCGAGTACGATGGCAGTATCCGGTCTTGCTGTCACAGCGCTCGCTCCTCCAGCAAACCGTTGGCGTTGTAGAAATCGCGCAGGCTTGCCAGCGCCGGGTGAGACAAGGCCCGGCGCAGATAATCGCGAATGCGCGGCAGGTGCTTTAGATAATAGGGCTTGCCGTCACGCTTTTCGAGCCGGACGAAGATGCCGAGGATCTTGGAGTTCCGCTGCGCCGCCATGATTGCGTAGGATTCCAGGAAACTTGCTTCGTCGAAAGTGCCGGCTGCGTGGCGCGCCCCGATATAGGCATTCAGCGTCTGTTTCTCGATCTCGGGTGACATGGTGACGCGCGCGTCCATGGCGAGCGAGGCGACGTCATAGGCGGACGGGCCGATCAGCGCGTCCTGGAAATCGACGATGCCCAGCCGGTCATGTCCGGAACGGTCGCCGCGCCAGATGATGTTGGGCGAATGGAAGTCGCGCAGCATCAGCGTGACTTCGCGGCCGTGCAGCCGGTCGAGAAGCGCGTTCCACTCCCTGTGGTAGCCGGCGCGCAAGCTGTCGCTTGCCGGGCTGCCCGATAGCGCCGGCACGTACCAGTCGACCAGCAGATCGGCTTCGATCATCATGGCGTCGCGGTCGAAGGGCGGCACTTCATGGAAGCCGCCGTGCCCTGTTTCCAGGTGCTGCGGCCAGGTCCTGCCATGCATCATGGCCAGCAGCTCGGCCGCCGCCGCGTAGCGATCGGCCAGCGGCTGACCATCGCCGCCGAGAAACCCTTCGGAACCAAGATGTTCGAGCAGCAAAAACCCCTGCTCCTGGTCGTCGGCATGGATTTCCGGAACGCTGACGCCGCCGGCCTTCAAGGCGCGGTCGATGGCGACGAAGGCGGAGACCGACTGGGCGGTATGAGCGATCTCGGCATAGGGCTTGCCGTCGCGCACCGGCGGGCCGAGCACCAGCCGGGGCGAGTTCATCAGCACTCGCGGCTTCCGGTTCGGCAGCGAAACGATCTCGTAGGAGCGAGCCGAAGCATCGCCGATGAAATGGCGACGCCGCGCTTGCCCCCAGCCTGTATTTTCGAGAAAGTCGCGCATGGCCAGCGATCGTGCCGCCCGATCGAAGGCAGCGCCCTGCCCCGACAATCGCGCCAGCCGGCCGTCGCCTTGCTGGACGAGCTCGATCAGGACCGTGGTCTTCGGCAGATAATCTTCCGCTCGTTCCGGCCATTCGACCAACGCGGCGCCTTGGGCCAGGGCCTCGTCGAACCCGAGCTCATCGATCTCGGCGGCCGAGGACAGGCGGTAGAGATCGAAATGATGGACCGGGACGCGCGTGTCGTAGCTCTGCACCAGCGTGAAAGTCGGGCTCGGCACATCGAGGCCGGCATCGTCGGCCAAGGCCCTGATCAAGGCCCGCGCCAACGTCGACTTGCCGGCGCCGAGATCGCCCTTGAGGGCAAGCACATCGCCCGGGCGCAGCGACAGCGCCAGATCCTCGCCCAGCCGCGCTGTCTGTGTCTCGTCGGCGAGTAAACGCTCCAGCACCAATCCTGTCATCGAGCGCGCTACTCGGCCGCGGCGCGGATGCCCGGCATGTCGGGAAAGGTGCAGATGACGGTCGTGCCCTTGTCCCTGCCGGTTTCGATACGAACGCTGCCGCCATGCAGCTCGACAAAGCTCTTGACGATCGACAGGCCGAGGCCGGCGCCGCGCCGGCGGCCGCCATTGGCGCGCGGCTCGAAACGGCGGAACACCGAATCGAGCAGATCCGGCGGCATGCCGGGGCCGTCGTCATGAACCGAGAATTCCACACCGTCCGCCAGATGGCGGCAAGTGAGCCGGATGGTGCTGGCTTCCGGCGCGTAGTTGGCGGCGTTGCTGAGCAGATTGTAGAGGATCTGGCGGACGCGGATTTCGTCGCCGTGGAACGTCTTCGGCGCGGCGGCGGCGTCGACCTCGAGCCTGATCGAATGCTCTTCCAGCCGGTCGGCGACCAGTTCGGCGGCGGCCGCAATGGTGCGATCGACGTGCACCTCGGAAATGTCGAGCTGCATGATGCCGGCGTCCACCGTCGCCAAATCGAGGATGTCGTTGACGATGGTGAGCAGCACCGAGGACGACGAGCTGACATGCTCGACATATTCGCGCTGCTTCTGCGTCAGCGGACCGGTCGTGGGCAGCGACAGCAGTTCGGTGAAGCCGATGATGTTGGTCAGCGGCGAGCGCAGTTCATAGGAGACGTGCTGGACGAATTCGTTCTTGAGCTGGTCGGATTTTTGCAGCGCCTCGTTCTTGTCCTTCAGCGCCCTTTCGACATGAACGCTGTCGGTAACGTCGACGAAGGTCATCATCACCTGCCCGTTGGGTAACGGGATTATGGCGTAGCTCAGCACATTGCCGTTGTTGAGTTCGGTCTGACCGTGGCGGTCGCGGCGCTCGTCGTCAAAGCCGGTGATGGCGGCTACGAAGCCAGGCCAGGGGCTGTCCGCCGCCTGCCGGTCGCAAAGGTCGCGGATCGTGGACACGTGCACATTCGGCTTGGCCGCTTCGCCGCTCAAACCCCAGAGTGTGGCAAAGGCGGGATTCGACAGCCGAAGCCTGCCGTCGGGGCCGAACACCGCCACGCCTTCGGCAAGATTGTCGAGCGTCTCGCCCTGGACGCGCACCGCTGTCTGGTAACGGCTTTCGAGGTCCATCTTCTCGGTCAGGTTCTCGAACACCCAGGTCACGCCACCCTTGGGCTGCGGATTGGCGACGACGCGGATGGTCTTGCCGTCCGGCAGATGCCACCAATGCTCTTGCGATTCCACGGCACGATAGGCGCCGAGCAGACCTTCCTTCCAGCGGCGCCATTCAGGTTGCTCGGCGATCTTGCCCTCGCTGCGCAGCCGGTCCAGCAGCAGCGCATTGTCGGGAGCACTGTGCAGGAAGCCGCTGTCGAGTCCCCACAACTTCTGGAAAGCCTGATTGAAGAACCGCAGCTTCTCGTCGGTATCGAAAATGGCGACCGCCGTATTGAGCTGGTCGAGCGTGTCGGCGTGGCTCCTGACGGTCCGCTCGTATTCGCCGCGAACCGTCTCGATGGCGCTGGTGTCGCAAGCAAGGCCGGCCGAGCCATCGCTGCCGGCGAAATCGGTGACCGCAAACACACGGCGATCACCTTCGATCACGGTGGAAAGCGACTGCGCGAAGACCGGATGCGTCTTGTGCTGGGCGGTAATCGCGTCGCGTGCCTGGCCGCCGAGGAACTCTTTGGCCTCCCGAACCGCGGCCTCGGCATTTTCGGCCTCGACCGCATCGGCATAGGCCCGGTTGACCCACTTCAGCCGCCCATCCTCGCTGCGAAGCCATGCCGGCATGTTCAGCGCGTCGAGCAGGCCGATCATCGTGTCATGGTCGGCGGCCAGCCGCTGGTTGTCGATCTTCAGCCTGGCCTGGCTGCGCTGCGTCTCCGAAAGCGAGACGAAGCGCACGAGCACATGCGCCGCGCTCTTGCGGCCATGCACTTCGAGCGGCGCGCCGGCCTGCGATTCGATGACGAGGTCGAAGGGCTTCGCTTTTTCGCGCAATCCCGCAACGGCATGTTCAAGTGCTGCCGCCGAACGCGGCATCAGCCAGCGGCCGAAAGCGAGGAAAGCGGCCCGGTCCTCCGGAGCGCCGCTTTCGAGGGGCAATGTGCCGATGAGTTCGGGCTTCTTGTTTTCCGCGGCCCAGACGACCACGCGCTGGTCGCGCAGATTGAGCAGCGCCTCCGAGCGGCGGAGCGCCGCGTTGATGTCGGCGAGGCGGCTCCTGAGTTCGACATTCTCCGCCGAGGTGCGGGCTCTTTCGCGGATGAGGACGATGGCCGACAGAAGTGCGGCACCCGTCACGCCGACAAACACGGCAAGCTGCATCACCTCGACGGCGCTCATCGACAATCCGGCGACGGCGGAACCGGCGGTCTCGGCATGGGCGACCGCACCTGCCAAGGGGCCGGCAAGCGCGGAGGTGGCAAGGAAGATTGACGCACGGGCGCGCCAGGACAGGCCTCCGCTTTGCAAGGCGGAGCCAGTGATCCTCGAATCGTCATGGCCGCCGGAAACGGCCCGTCCCGCTCTGTGCGGGTGTTGCCCCGGCATGTCTTGGTCCTCTCCGCCGCCTGAATGCAAGACCGCCCTGATGCACACCTCTCTTGAACCCCTCTCGGGCTGGAAGCGTCGCGAATCACCTGACAATAACCCCTCGCCGAATCGTCGTGAAGGCGATTGCGCGCAAAAATAAAGCCGGGCGAAAAGTCAATCGCCCGGCCTCAATATCTGGTGGCAATCTTAGGTTTGGTTAATAGCGGTAGTGTTCCGGCTTGAACGGACCCTGAGGCGTGACGCCGATATAGGCGGCCTGTTCATCGGACAATGCGGTCAGGCGGGCGCCAAGCTTGTCGAGATGCAGGCGCGCGACCTTTTCGTCGAGATGCTTGGGCAGGACGTAGACCTGGTTCTCGTACTGGCCGGGCTTGGTGTACAGCTCGATCTGGGCCAGCACCTGGTTGGTGAAGGACGCCGACATGACGAAGCTCGGATGGCCTGTGGCGTTACCGAGATTGAGCAGCCGGCCCTCCGACAGAAGGATCATCCGCTTGCCGTCCGGGAAGGTGATCATGTCGACCTGCGGCTTGACGTTGGTCCATTTCAGGTTGCGCAGCGCGGCCACCTGAATCTCGTTGTCGAAGTGACCGATGTTGCCGACGATCACCATGTCCTTCATCGAGCGCATGTGGTCGAGGGTGACGACATCCTTGTTGCCGGTGGTGGTGATGACGATGTCGGCGGTGGGGGCCGCATCTTCCAGAGTGACGACTTCAAAACCATCCATCGCCGCCTGCAGGGCGCAGATCGGATCGACCTCGGTGACCTTGACGCGGGCGCCGGCGCCCTTGAGCGAGGCCGACGAGCCCTTGCCGACGTCGCCATAGCCGCAGACGACGGCGACCTTGCCGGCCATCATCGTGTCGGTGCCGCGACGGATACCGTCGACCAGCGATTCCTTGCAGCCGTACTTGTTGTCGAACTTCGACTTGGTGACCGAGTCGTTGACGTTGATGGCGGGGAAGGGCAGCAGGCCCTTCTTCTGCAGCTGGTAAAGCCGGTTGACGCCGGTCGTGGTCTCTTCGGTGACGCCGCGGATCGCAGCCTTCTGCTTGGTGAAGAAGCCGGGCGAGGCCTTCAGGCGCTTCTTGACCTGCGCGTAGAAGTACTCTTCCTCCTCGCTCTGCGGGTTGGACAGCACGTCCTCGCCGGCCTCGGCGCGGGCGCCGATAAGGATGTACATGGTGGCGTCGCCGCCATCATCGAGGATCATGTTGGAGAGGCCACCGTCGGTCCACTGGAAAATCTTGTCGGTGTAGTCCCAGTACTGCTCGAGGCTCTCGCCCTTGACGGCGAATACCGGGATGCCAGCCTCGGCGATGGCCGCGGCCGCGTGATCCTGCGTCGAGAAGATGTTGCAGGAGGCCCAGCGGATATCGGCGCCGAGCGCCTTCAGCGTCTCGATCAGCACCGCCGTCTGGATGGTCATGTGCAGCGAGCCGGTGATGCGCGCGCCCTTGAGTGGCTGCTTGTCGCCGAATTCCTCGCGGCTGGCCATCAGGCCCGGCATTTCGGTCTCGGCGATCTCGATTTCCTTGCGGCCCCAGCCGGCCAGCGAGATGTCGGCGACCACATAGTCCTTGCTACCCGTCATGGCAGTGCTCCGAATTGTTGTGCTGCGAATTGGTTGCGGATGCGCCCGCGCCGGTCGGCGCGTCGAAGGGCGCGAATTGCCGGCCTGACTAGCAGATCAGGGCGAAGACGACAATGGGATATAAAGAAATCTTTATCCCTGCATGTCTCCCGGACATGCATTGGCGGTTTTGCGGATCAGCTTTCCTCGCCGAAGCGGGATGCCACCAGCTGCTCCAAAGCGTCGATGACCTCCTGGGCCTCCGGCCCGCTGGCGGTGACGCGGATCGAGTAGCCGGGGCTTGCCGCCAGCATCATCAGGCCCATGATCGAGGTGCCGCCGACCTTGACGCCGTCCTTCTCGACGTGCACCGAGGCGTCGAAGCCGCTGGCCAGCTGGACGAACTTCGCCGAGGCGCGCGCGTGCAGGCCGCGCTGGTTGATGATGGGAAAGTCCCTGGTGATGGTATCTTTGGCGATCTGAGCTTTTTCCGGGGACAGCGCGTTCATTTGCTGCTCAAGAGCTGGCTGGCGACATTGATGTATTTGCGGCCGGCCGCCTGAGCCTCGTCGAGTGCGGCGGCCATATTGTCGCCCTTGCGGATCGAAGAGAGCTTGATCAGCATCGGCAGGTTCATGCCGGCGATCACCTCGGTGCGGCCGGATTCCATTACCGAGATGGCGAGGTTGGAGGGCGTGCCGCCGAACATGTCGGTCAGCACGATGACCCCCGTCCCGGTGTCGACACGGGCAACGGCGTCGATGATGTCGCGGCGACGCTGCTCCATATCGTCGTCGGCGCCGATCGCCACGGTTTCGAAATTGTCTTGTGGCCCGACGACATGTTCCACGGCATGTCGAAACTCGGCGGCCAGTTGACCGTGCGTTACAAGCACGAGTCCGATCATTCTTTGGTGGCTCCCGTCATCGCCGCTTCACAGGCGCATTTTATGCTCGCCAGCCATTCCAGGCAGCGGGAGCGCTATCTTGTCGACGCACGGCCCGTTGACAAGCCCAAAATTGCGCAGGGCCATGCCATTTTGACGCATTGCAGCAAAAAACCCGGGGCGGATCATAGAAAAGGCGCGATCGACAGCCGCGCCATCACGGCGGGCAAGGCCGTGGCGGCGTTACGCTCGGCAAGGTCGATACGCGGCACTGGGCAGCCTGCGACCGGCTCGCTGATTTCCTCCTGGAAACGGGCCATCTCTGCCTTCGGCACCAGCCTCACATGCAGGTCGATCACTCCGCCTGGCTCGAATGGCAGCGGGCGCGGCATGAACCCAGGCACTTCGGCGAGACCGGCGATGGTCGCCGGCACGCGACAGACCAGCCGCCCGGCGCGGGCCGCGGCAAGCAGCCTGTCGTCGCCGATCAGCCGCGAGAACAGCCCGCGCGCGCGGCAATGGTCCAGGAGTGTGAGCGCCAGCGTCGTCTTGCCGGCGCCGGACGGCCCGGTGATAAGGACGCCGCGCTCGCCGATCAGGATCGCGGTTCCGTGAATGTTTTCAGGCTGCGCAACTGGATCAGGCACGATCTTGCACGATCATGTTTTTGGTTGAAGCATGATGATCTTGTCCGAAACCCGGTTTCCACTTTGCTGGATCATGCCTGTTGGATGAAGCATGATCTTGTCCGAAAACCGGTTCCCACTTTTCGGGATCATGCCTGTTGGATGAAGCATGATCTTGTCCGAAAACCGGTTCCCACTTTTCGGGATCATGCTTCGGCCGGCAGCGTCACGACAAAGCGCGCACCCTTGATCTCGCCGGGTTTGGTGCCCGGGATGTTCTCGGCGGTCAGCGTGCCGCCATGGGCCTCGACGATCTGCCTGGATATCGACAGGCCAAGGCCAGAATTCTGGCCGAACGCCTCGCCGGCCGGCCGGTCGGTGTAGAAGCGTTCGAAGATGCGGTCGATGTTGTCGGCGCGGATGCCGGGACCATTGTCGTCGACGGTGACGATGTTGAACTTCCCGGCGCGCGCCAGCGACAGGCCGATGTGGCCATGGTCCTCGGGAACGAAGGAGCGGGCGTTCTCGATCAGGTTGGTGATGACCTGGCCGATGCGCAGATCATGCCCGACGACGAAATAGCCTTTGACGCCCTGCGGCAGTTTGGCGACCTTGAACTCGATCTCGACCGCCTTCTTGTTGCGCGTGGCTTCACGCGAAACGGCGACGAGATCGGTGATGAATTTCTTCAGGTCGACGTTCCCGGCATCTTCGCGCGCGAGCTCCGCATCAAGGCGTGAGGCGTCGGAAATATCGGTGATGAGCCGGTCCAGCCGCCTGACATCGTGCTGGATGACGTCCATCAACCGGCCGCGCGAATCGTCGTTCTTGGCAAGCGGCAAGGTTTCCACCGCGCTGCGCAGCGATGTCAGCGGGTTCTTCAATTCGTGCGACACGTCGGCCGCGAAGCTTTCGATCGCCTCGATGCGGGCGTAGAGCGCGTTGGTCATGTCGCGTATGGCGATCGACAGATTGCCGATCTCGTCCTGGCGGTCGGAAAAGTCGGGGATTTCCTCACGGCTCTTGACGCCGCGCCGCACCCGCACGGCCGCCGCCGACAGCCGGCGCAGCGGATTGGCGATGGTGGAGGCGAGCAGCATCGACAGGATGGCGGTGACCAGGGCCGCGATACCGAAGACGCGCAGGATTGCCTTGCGTTCGGCGGCGACGATCTTGTCGATGTCGCCGCCTTCGGTCGACAGCATCAGCACGCCGAGAACGGCGCGGAAGCGCTGGATCGGCACCGCCACGGAAACGATCTGCTCGCCCTGCTCCGAGACGCGCACGATGGTCGACGGGCTGCCGGTGAGCGCCTTGACCACTTCCGGGAAGGCGGCGCCATTGCCGCCCGGCTGCTCGTGATAGACCGGCAGTTCGGTGTTGCGGAAGAAGTCGAAGACGAATTTCTGGATGCGCTCGACCAGATCGGGCTCTTCCTCTTCGACCGGCGGCAGGTCGTAGCGCAGGATCTGGCCGCGCGAGTAGAGATGGCGTGAATCGAGCAGCAGATTGGCGTCGCGGTCATAGATGCGGGCGCGGGTCCGGGTCGGCGAGATCAGCCTTCTCAGCACCGGCGCGACGCGCTCCGGGTTGATCGGGAAGTCGAGATTGTCGAGCTGGTCGGAGCCCGGCCCCAGGCTTTCGCCTGCCTGCAGCTCAAGCAGCTTTTCCGGGTCGATGCTGATCGAATCCGTCTCGACCGTCGCCGACGCCGCGATCGCGCCGGCGATGATCTCGCCCTGTGTCATCAGGCTTTCGACGCGGGCGTCGATCAGCCCGTCGCGGAAGGTGTTGAGATAGAGAATGCCGGTTACCAGGACGGCCAGGCCGGCGAGGTTGAGAAAGAGGATACGCCGCGTCAGGCTGGAAAAGATATGATGGCCGAGGAAGCGGCGCATCGGCACCATGATCTTCGATACGAAGGACGGCATGATCCGCGACGGCCGCCTGGAGGCGCCCGCCGGTCTTGTTCGCTGTGCTTCCACTGCCATCGAATAGCAGCTCCCGCCTAGTCTCTACTTAGATGCATGTCGTTGTCCCAAAACCGGGACCACTTTTGGGCGACATGCACCTACGCTTCGCGGAACCGGTATCCGACTCCGTAAAGGGTTTCGATCATCTCGAAGTCGTCGTCGACGGCCTTGAACTTCTTGCGCAGCCGCTTGATGTGGCTGTCGATGGTACGGTCGTCGACATAGACCTGTTCATCATAGGCCGAATCCATCAGCGCATCACGGCTTTTTACCACACCGGGACGCTGCGCCAGCGAATGCAGGATCAGGAACTCGGTGACCGTGAGCGTCACCGGCTCGCCCTTCCAGGTGCAGGTATGACGTTCCTGGTCCATGACGAGCTGACCGCGCTCAAGCGAGCGGGCCTGTTGGCTGGGTGTCTTGGCGGCGGCCTCGCGGGCACTGGCACGGCGCAGCACGGCGCGCACCCGCTCGACCAGCAGACGCTGCGAGAACGGTTTGCGGATGAAATCGTCGGCGCCCATCTTGAGGCCGAACAATTCATCGATCTCGTCGTCCTTCGAGGTCAGGAAGATCACCGGGAGGTCGGACTTCTGGCGCATCCGGCGCAGCAGTTCCATGCCGTCCATGCGCGGCATCTTGATGTCGAGGATGGCAAGATTCGGCGGGCGTGCCGCCAATCCTTCCAGCGCTGACGCACCATCCGTGTAGGTCTCGACGCGATACCCCTCGGATTCGAGGGCGATCGACACCGATGTTAGAATGTTGCGGTCGTCATCGACAAGCGCGATTGTTGCCATTTCAAGCGGCTCCCTCATGAGCTGTCCCTTCTTTCGTAGAGAAGGGGCTTTTGCAGGACAAATTAGGTACAAAATGTGGCATAGGCCTTGTCCGCTGTCACGCGCGGCATGCCGGCGGCCACAATCCTACCTCGATATGGATTGGACGAACGAACATCGCCAATCCTTTGGGCAACCGCGGAACTTTTTGCACATATAAACGATTTAAACAACTTTCAAAATTTTTAAATCGATTAATGATTTGATATCATTTGGCTTTTCTGGTTCTGACCATTTCAGTCCGCAGTGCGGGCTTGCCGGAAACACGCCGGCAAACGATGCGGCAAATCCAAGAAGGGACCCCCATGTCGGAAGTCGGCAAACGCAATCCTGCCTGCGCGATCGATCATATCGGCCTGAAAACCACCGGCGTAGTGCGCTATAATTTCGGTGCGGCAACCCTTTATGAGGAATCGATCCGACGCGGTGAAGCCAGGCTGACCGCGCATGGCGCACTGCTCGCCGAGACCGGCCAGCACACCGGCCGCTCGCCCAAGGACAAATTCGTCGTCCGCGACGGCGCCACCGAGCCGCATATCTGGTGGGACAACAACAAGGCGATCTCGCCGGCCCAGTTCGACACGCTGCTTGCCGATTTCCAGGCGCATGCCGCGGACAAGGATCTTTACGTCCAGGATCTGGTCGGCGGCGCCGATGAGGAACTGAAGCTGCCCACCAGGGTCATCACCGAGTTTGCCTGGCACTCGCTGTTCATCCGCAATCTGCTCATCCGCCCGAATGCCGCCGAACTCGAGCATTTCGTGCCCGAGATGACGATCATCGACCTGCCGTCCTTCCGCGCCGATCCCGCCCGCCACGGCAGCCGCACCGAAACGGTGATCGCCGTCGACCTCACGCGCAAGATCGTGCTGATCGGCGGCACCTCCTATGCCGGCGAGATGAAGAAGTCGGTGTTCACCATGCTCAACTATCTGCTGCCGGCGAAAGGCGTGATGCCGATGCATTGCTCGGCCAATGAGGGCGCGGCCGGCGATGCAGCCATCTTCTTCGGCCTGTCGGGCACCGGCAAGACGACGCTCTCGGCCGATCCCTCGCGCACGCTGATCGGCGACGACGAGCATGGCTGGGGCCCGCACGGCATCTTCAATTTCGAAGGTGGCTGCTACGCCAAGACGATCAAGCTGTCGGCGGAAGCCGAGCCGGAAATATTCGCCACCACGCAGCGCTTCGGCACCGTGCTGGAAAATGTCGTGCTCGACGCTGATGGCGTGCCGGATTTCAACGATGGAAGGCTCACCGAAAACACGCGCTGCGCCTACCCGCTGGATTTCATCCCCAACGCCAGCAAGACCGGGCGCGCCAATCATCCGAAGAACATCATCATGCTGACCGCCGACGCCTTCGGCGTGATGCCGCCGATCGCCCGGCTGAGCCCGGCGCAGGCGATGTATCATTTCCTGTCCGGCTACACCGCCAAGGTGGCCGGGACCGAAAAGGGCGTGACCGAGCCCGAAGCGACGTTTTCGACCTGCTTCGGCGCGCCGTTCATGCCGCGCCATCCATCGGAATATGGCAATCTGCTGCGCGAGCTGATCGCCCGGCATGGCGCCGATTGCTGGCTGGTCAACACCGGCTGGACCGGCGGCGCCTACGGTACCGGCAAGCGAATGCCGATCAAGGCGACGCGCGCCTTGCTTGCCGCCGCACTCGACGGCTCGCTGAAGACGGCCGAGTTCCGCACCGATCCTCATTTCGGTTTCGAGGTGCCGGTGGCGGTTCGCGGCGTCGACAGCGCCATTCTCGACCCGCGCTCGACCTGGGCCGACAAGGCCGGATATGACCGGCAGGCGGCAAGGCTGGTCGGCATGTTCGCCGTCAACTTCGAGAAATTCGAATGCCATGTCGACGCCGTGGTGCTGGGTGCCGCGCCGCGCATGCAGGAAGCGGCGGAGTAATCACGCCATCGGACTCAGCCGTCGTTGAAAGGCCCGGCTTCGATCGGGCCTTTTCTTTTTCGATCCGCCGCGCCATGACTGCGGCATGGCGAGCGACGACAACATCATCATATCAGGCGATGCGGTGATCCATCCGGGCGACCTGCACGAGGATTTCATCCGTTCGTCCGGTCCGGGTGGCCAGAACGTCAACAAGGTGGCGACGGCGGTGCAGTTGCGCTTCGACGCGGCCAACGCAGAGGGTCTGTCGGAGCGCGTGCGCGAGCGGACGATCAAGCTTGCCGGACAGCGTGCCACCAAGGACGGTGTCATCGTCATCGAGGCAGGCCGCTTCCGCACCCAGGAACAGAACCGGGCGGACGCACGGGCCCGGCTCACGGCGCTGGTCGCCAAGGCCGCCGAACCGCCGCCGCTGCCGCGCAAGAAGACGCGGCCATCGAAGGGTGCGGTGGAGCGGCGGCTGAAGAGCAAGGCCGGACGCGGCACGATCAAGAAACTGCGCGGCCGGGTGGAGAACGATTAAGCACCACGCCCAATGGCGAGCACAAGAAGCTACGGCAAGCGCCAACAACACGGTCGTTTTCGAGGCCATACCGATGTGACCCATGCCGGCAAGATTACCCAGGTGCCGCGGATACCAGACCTCGCCTGATAGGGGGCGATCGTCAATTAGACATGAGCGGCGGCTTTCGGGTCGCCGTTTTCATTCGATCGTGACATTTTACGGTTCCGAACCCTCCGCAAGGTGCCCGAATCCGTGCTCGTCCTGCCCAAAGGCGTCCGCCACATGCCGGCTTACCTGTCACGCAGCGTGCAGGAAGCGCTGGTCGATGAGGTGAGAAGCATCGTGCAGCAGGCGCCGCTGTTCGTGCCGGCGATGCCGCGCACCGGCAAGGAGATGAGCGTGCGCATGACCAATTGCGGCCCGCTCGGCTGGGTCACCGACAAGGAGCAAGGCTACCGCTACCAGCCGACGCATCCAGTGACCGGAGCGCCATGGCCGCCAATCCCGAATAGCCTGCTCGAACTGTGGCGACAGGTCTCGGGCTATCCGCATCCGCCGGAAGCGTGCCTGGTCAATTTCTATACGCCGGAGGCAAAAATGGGCCTGCACCAGGACCGCGACGAGGCCGATTTTTCGGCGCCGGTGGTTTCCGTCTCACTGGGTGATGATTGCCTGTTCCGGGTCGGCCAGACGACGCGTGACGGCGCCACGAAGTCGTTCAGGCTGCAAAGCGGTGACGTCGTGGTGCTCGGCGGCGAAGGGCGGCTGTGCTTTCATGGCGTCGACCGCATCCACCCCTCGACTTCGGCGCTGCTGAAAAATGGCGGCAGGATCAATCTGACGTTGCGGCGGGTCAACCCGTGACTCTCAGTTGATCGAGATGACTTTTCCTGAACCCTTGCGAAGGTAGACGCGAATGTTCTCATCTTCGCTCAGAACTCGATAGTCATTCATGAAGCTCGAAAAATCGTCACGCTGCATGACGCGTGAAATCCAGAAAGTATCCGTTTTCTGGACGATCATCAGGTCGGGCTTCGCGGCCTTCAGCTCGCGTATCTTGGCGTCGAGAAAATTGCGCACGATCGCGTCAAGACGTGCCGCTTCGACCGTGTTGCCCTGCGCACGTGCAATTCTCGCAAAAAGGACAGCGAGGCCGCCAAGCCAATCGCTGCAATAGGCAGATATCCATCGGCCTCCGATCGTCCGAGTAAGCGGATGGCCGCTTTCCATACCCGAGCCGATCAAGCCGATGGTGGGATGATCGACTGCGGCGCGCAGGCTCGCAACAAAGTCTGCCGCGGGTTTCCCGGTATATTTGAAAGGCAACCAATTGACTGCAACGATGGCGGCCAGCAGCATTTTCTGGACAATGTCCAACCGCGCCACGCCGCGTGCCGATGACCGCTCGACAGCACAGCAGGTGATCGCCGCCAGCATCAGCGCCAGCGCCGGATAGGCATGATAGGCCCAACCCTTGCCCTGGTAGACCAGGGGAACAAAGCCGGCAACAGAACCGATCGCCAGCACCATGACCAGTGGCGACAGCGCCCGGCCGTTGCGCAAAAACAGGAGGAAGCAGATCGAAACAAGGTATGCTCCGCCGTAGGTGGCGAGCACCGGCCCGTACTGTTTGTAGCGCAAGTAGGTGTCGGCTAGATTCGGGTAGACGTCGCGCATGAACTCGGGATAAAGCCAGAGCACTGCGGCCAGATAGCTCAGGCAGACAAAGCCGACGATCCAGTATTCGATTGCAAACAGCGACCTGATGCTGCGCTGGCGCCACGCCACATAAGATGCCGGCGCTATGATCATGATCGCATAGTAGGGCTTCACCAGCACCATGGCACTGCCGGACAGACCGGCCAATGCGGCTACCCACCATTCCGGCGGCGATGACGGGTCATTCGCCGCGCGCCAGGCCATGAGCACCAGCAACGGCAAGAGCAGGGCGACCCCCAGATTCTCGCGCTCGCTGAAACTGTTGCCGGGAAACAGCACGAGCAAAGCCAGAAACGCCGGTAACAGCGTGTAGAGCCCGGAATTTTCGGGGAATCGGGCGCGACGCGCAACGAAGCTGGCAAACCACAGGCCGAAAATGCACAATGCATAGCTGTAGGCATAGACCAGATATTCCGGCACGACTCCGAGCAGTTTCGCGAGATACACCGCCGGCAGGTATAGCCATATGGTGAAGGGCGGATTGGTCTCGATCACATCGATATAGAGGCGATCGCCGGCCAGCAGCCGCTCACTGATTGTGATGTTCCAGCTCGTATCGCCATTGACGCCCCAGTGCATCTGCCAAGGGACGGCAATGGCCAGAACGGCCATCGACAGAACAAGCGGCCAAAGCCGCTCGGTCCGGCCGCTGGCGGCGCGAGCATCAGGACCAGGACGGACCGCGATCGCGCTCATCCCGGCCAACCAATGTGAATGAAAGGCGCGTTCATTGCCTGTCGGAGCCCGCGAAGTGTCCTCGGTTCGACAGTAGGAAAGCGGGGTTAAGATGACTTTAAGGGCCCAGAAATCAAGGAACGTCCGGGAAATTCAGAGTTTCCTGAGCGCCACTTCCTCGATCAGGTGGTCGGCGCCCTTGCGCAGGATCAAGTCGGCGCGGGCCCGCGTCGGCAGGATGTTCTCGCGCAGATTCTTCAGATTGATGTTGGTCCACAGACCCTCGGCGATGGCGCGCGCCGAACCCTCCGAGAGCTGCGAGTAGCGGTGAAAGAAGGAGTCCGGATTGCGGAAGGCCGTCTCGCGCAGCCGCATGAAGCGGGAGATGTACCAGTTGTGGATCAGCTTCTCGTCGGCGTCGATGTAGATGGCGAAGTCGAAAAAATCCGACAGGAAGGGCACGATCTTGCCGTCCTGCGGCAGCTTGCCGGGCTGCAGGACATTGATGCCTTCGAAGATCAGGATGTCGGGCCGATCGATGGTGACGAACTCGCCGGGAATGACGTCGTAGGTCAGATGCGAATAGACCGGCGCGCGGATATCGGGCAGCGCCGACTTGATGCCCGAGAGAAAGCGCAGCAGCGCGCCGACATCGTAGCTGTCGGGAAACCCCTTGCGTTCCATCAGGTTCTCGCGGCGCAGAACCTCGTTGGGAAGCAGGAAGCCGTCGGTGGTGATAAGGTCGACCTTGGGGCTCGACGGCCAACGCGCCAACAGCTCCTTCAACACGCGCGCGGTGGTCGATTTGCCGACCGCGACGGAACCGGCAATGCCGATAATAAAGGGCGTCTTGACGATGTCCACCGCGTTGAAGAAGGCCTGGCGCTGCCTGAACAGCAGCTGGCTCGCCTCGACATGCGCGGACAAAAGCCGCGACAGCGACAGATAGATGCGCTTGACCTCTTCGAGGTCGATCGGGTCGTTGAGCGAACGCAGGCGGCGGAATTCGTCCGCGCTCAGCGTCAATGGCGTGTCGGCGCGGAATTGCGACCATTGCTCGGCGGAGAAGAAACGAAAGGGGGAATATTTCTCGGTTGGCGCGAGCTGATCCATCGAGATACCTGCCCTCCTCGCGGTCAGCCCTTGGGCCGTGACGCCTTCTCGGCGATGCCCGAACGCCTGGTGCGGCCTTCGAGTTCCCTAAGCACGTCGCTCAGCGGAACCCCGGAGAGGCCGAGAACGACGAGCCAATGATATACAAGATCGGCGCTTTCCGAAACGAGGGCCTGCTTATCGCCCTTGACGGCGGCAATGACAGTCTCGACCGCTTCTTCACCGAGCTTCTGCGCCGCCTTGTCGATGCCGCGCGCAAACAGGTTTGCGGTCCAGGAGTCCGGATCACCGGAATGGGCGCGTTCCCCGACGATTTTTTCCAGGTCGGATAGCGAAAACTCGGTCATGACCGTCATCTATCTGCTTGTTTAAGCATGATCTTTTTTCGAAAGCCGGTTCCCGCTTTTCGGGATCATGCTTTAAGGCCGATTACCGAGGGAGTCCAGCCGCATCGGCAGCCCCGCGGCGGCCATATGCGCCTTGGCCTGCGCTATCGTGTAGGTGCCGAAATGGAAGATGGAGGCCGCCAGCACCGCGCCGGCATGGCCATCGCGAATGCCTTCGACCATGTGATCGAGCGTGCCGACACCGCCGGAAGCGATGACCGGCGCCCGCACCGCGTCGGCGACGGCGCGGGTCAGCGCGATGTCGTAGCCGGCCTTGGTGCCGTCGCGATCCATCGACGTCAGCAGGATCTCGCCGGCGCCGCGATCGACCATCAGCCGGGCGAATTCGACCGCGTCGATGCCGGTCTTCTCACGCCCGCCATGGGTGAAGATCTCCCAGCGGTCGGCCTCGCCGACGCCAGACACCTGCTTGGCGTCGATGGCGACGACGATGCACTGGTTGCCGAACTTGTCGGCCGCCTCGGCGACGAAGTCCGGGCTCTTCACCGCCGCCGTGTTGATCGACACCTTGTCGGCGCCGGCCAGCAGCAGCTTCCTGATGTCGGCGACCTGGCGCACGCCGCCGCCGACGGTCAGCGGCATGAAGCATTGTTCGGCGGTGCGGGCGACGATGTCGAAGATGGTCTCGCGATTGTCCGACGAAGCGGTGATGTCGAGAAAGCAAAGCTCGTCGGCGCCGGCCGCGTCATAGGCCTTGGCCGCCTCGACCGGATCGCCGGCATCGATCAGATCGACGAAGTTGACGCCCTTGACGACACGGCCGTTCTTGACGTCGAGGCAGGGGATGACACGGGCTTTCAGCATCAGCAGCCCTCTATCGTGGCGATGAGATCGTTGAGCATTTGGCCGACCAGCGGCGGGACATCGCCCTGCGCGTCGAAGGCCGGATCATAGGCGGAAACAGTGATGCCGACGACCGGCACCGCAAGCGCCACGGCGCAAGCCGCGTCGCGCAACTGTTCCGGGCTCGGCCCGCCGGAACTGACGTAGCGGTTGGCCTGCAGCTCCTGGGGATCATGCACGTCGAGATCGAGATGCATGTGCACGCGTCTGGCGCCGGCGACCTTCAATCTTTCGGTCGCCTGGGCCACCCCAGGACATTCCGTCCGGATGATCGGCAATGTCTCGAGGACCTGCTTTTCCGCCCGATCGAGATCGCGTGCATTGACGAGCACGCAGCGTGACGGATCGATCGGCTTGAAGCCGGGAATGGCCGCCGCCATCGGCCGCCAGCACAGGCCCAGAACAGTGGCCAGCGCCATTCCGTCGAGAAAGCCATATATGGATGTCTCGGGTGTGTTGAGGTCACCATGCTGGTCGGCCCAGATGATCGCATCGGCGCCCTCACCGGCGACCGCGCCAGCGCTGGTCAGGCAGTTTCCGGCGAGAACGATGGGAAAGCGGCTACCATCCAGGGCAAGGCGAACCTCGGTCGCAACCGCGTTGCAGACGGCAAAGCCGGTGGCGATCTCGCGCTCCTGGTTGTCTCCGACCCTGCCGATGTCTTCCACGGCAACATCGTGGCCAGCCATGGTCAGCGCATCGACGAGACCGCCCGATATCAGCGCATCCGGGCCTTGGCCCATGCCGTCGTGGTAATGGCCGCTGTCATAGGAGGCCAGAATGATGGAGATCTTCACGACCGCGTCTCCGCCGCCGGCCGGCCTTTCAGGATCGCCAGCGCCTCGGACGGATCGATGCGGCCATCATAGAGGGCACGGCCTGAGATCGCGCCTTCGAGCTTTCGCGCGTCGGGCATGGTCATGCGCACGATGTCGGCGATCGAGGCGAGGCCGCCGGACGCGATCACCGGGATCGACACGGCGTCGGCGAGATCGATGGTGGCATCCCAGTTGATGCCGGTCAGCACGCCGTCGCGGTCGATGTCGGTGTAGATGATGGCGGCGACGCCGGCGCCCTCGAATTTTTTCGCCAGTTCGATGACGCCGAGGCTCGACGCCTCGGCCCAGCCCTCGACGGCGACCTTGCCGTCCTTGGCGTCGATGCCGACGGCCACCTTGCCCGGGAACGTCTTGCAGGCCTGCTTGACCAGGTCGGGATCGCGCACCGCCACCGTGCCGAGGATGACGCGGGCCAGCCCGCGATCGAGCCAGTCCTCGATCTGCGCCAGCGAGCGGATGCCGCCGCCGAGCTGCACCGGGTTTTTCGTCGCCTTGAGGATGGCACCGACCGCCGCACTGTTGACGCTCTGGCCCTGGAAGGCGCCATTGAGGTCGACGACATGCAGCCACTCGAAGCCCTGTTGCTCGAAGGCCTTGGCCTGGGCCGCCGGGTCGTCATTGTAGATGGTCGCGGTGGCCATGTCGCCGTGCTTGAGGCGCACGCATTGGCCGTCCTTGAGATCGATGGCGGGGAAAAGGATCATCCGTTCAGGCGCCTTCAACGATGACGAAATGGCCTGATGAGGCGGCAAGCCGGAACTTCGAGGCGTGCTGATATTCCGGCGAATGATAGCATTCGACCGCCTTGTCGTAGGAGTCGAACTCGACCAGCACATGACGGTTGCCGGTCGGTCCTTCGGGATTCTCGTAGCGACCGGCCCGCACTGGGAATTTCGCGCCGTATTTCGCAAAGGCCACCGCATTCGCCTCGATATACTGCTTGTAAACCTCGGGATCGCGGACATCGATCATCGCCATCCAATAGCCCTTCTTGCTCATGTGTTTCAGGGCCTCCAGCGCAGGAAATTGGTGATCAGCGCCAGGCCCAGCGCCTGGCTCTTTTCAGGATGGAACTGCGTGCCGACGAGATTGTCGCGGGCGACGGTCGCCGTCACCGGGCCGCCATAATCGGCGACCGCCAGGACTTCATCCGCCTTGCGCGCATCGAGATGGTAGGAATGCACGAAATAGGCATGCAGCCCGTCCGGCCCGGTCGGAATGCCGGCAAACAGCGGATGCTGGCGCTTGAGGTCGATCGTGTTCCAGCCGATCTGCGGGATCTTCAGCGCCGGATCGGCGGGCGTGATCTCCTTGACGTCGCCCGATATCCAGCCGAAGCCGTTGGTGACAGTCTTTTCCAGGCCGCGCTGCGACATCAGCTGCATGCCGACGCAGATGCCGAGGAAAGGCCGACCCTTGGCAATCGCGACCTCCTCGACCGCTTCCCACATGCCTTCGACGGCATTCAAGCCGGCCGCGCAGTCGGCATAGGCGCCAACGCCGGGCAGGACGATGCGGTCGGCCGTGCGCACCCTGCCTGCATCGGCGGTCAGGTCGATTTCCGCGGATATGCCGGCTTCACGCGCGGCGCGCTCGAAAGCCTTGGTGGCCGAGCGCAGATTGCCCGAGCCGTAATCGATGATCGCAACCCGCATGTCAGCTTCTTCCCGGAATATGCGTCAGCCCCAGCGCGATGCCCGGCTGCGACGGCCGCGCCAGGGCAGCGTCCGGGACCATGCGCCGTGCCGGTGGAGGCTGATCGGAAAGCGCTTCCGTCTCCAGCGCATAGCGCGTATCGGCATCATCGAGCCATCCGGCCTCGACCACGCCCCATTCATGCCAGCCGCGCCGGCGAAGCGCCGATATGCGCAGCACCTGTCCTTCCAGTCCGACATAGAGCGAAACCAGCAGCGACAGCAGCGATGCGGCCGGCCCAAGGCCGAGCTTTTGGCCGAGCATGGAAAGCAAGCCCATGACGACGAAGGCAAGGCCTGCTTCGATCCACAGCCGATGCCAGGCGAACCAGAGTGGCGGCACCAGAAAACCCAGCCAGGCGAAGCCGTCGCGGACAAAGGCCGTCGTATCGGCCTTCTCGTCGCGGCCGGGCGGTTCCATGACGACATAGGCGGCCATGACGCTATCCCTTCAAAGATCCCTTGGTGGAGGGTACCGCGTCCGGCTGGCGCGGGTCGCGTTCAAGTGCCGTGCGCAGCGCACGCGCCACCGCCTTGAAGCAGGTCTCGGCGATGTGGTGGTTGTTGGCGCCATAATGGTTGGTGACATGCAGCGTGATGCCGGCATTCTGCGCCAGCGCCTGGAAGAACTCTCGCACCAGTTCGGTGTCGAACGTGCCGATTTTCGGCGACGAGAAAGAAACGTTCCAGACCAGGAACGGACGGCCGGACACGTCGATCGCCGCACGCGTCAGCGTCTCGTCCATGGCAAGGTCGATCGAGGCATAGCGCATGATGCCGCGCCGTTCGCCGAGCGCCTTGGCCAGCGCCTGGCCGAGCGCGATGCCGGTGTCCTCGACCGTGTGGTGATCGTCGATATGCAGGTCGCCCTTGGCCGTGACCGTCATATCGATCAGCGAGTGGCGCGAAAGCTGGTCCAGCATATGGTCGAAGAAGCCGACGCCCGTCGAAATGTCCGACTTGCCCGAGCCGTCGACATCGACCGATACCGCGATATCGGTTTCCTTGGTCTTGCGGCTGGCTTCGGCGGAGCGGGGCGACATGACCTTGTCCTTGTCCCAGGGTTTCACGCTTTCAAGCCCTCACCGGCTTGAAAACGAGAGCCTTCTAGCAGCATGATCCGGCGATTGCCAGTTGCCATCCGGGTCGGTATCGAGCGGTTTGCAATCATCGGGCCCATGCATACATATGGCCGATCAAGTTACTCGTACCGCGCCAATCGCCTTTTGGGATAGCGCCGCTCGGAGCCAGGAAATGTCGAACGAACTGACCATGCACGCCACGACCATCGTGACGGTGCGCAAAGGCAACAAGGTGGTGATCGCCGGCGACGGCCAGGTCAGCCTTGGCCAGACCATCATGAAGGGCAACGCCAAAAAGGTTCGTCGCATCGGCAAGGGCGGCAATGTGATCGCCGGTTTCGCCGGCGCCACGGCCGACGCCTTCACGCTTCTGGAGCGGCTTGAAGCCAAGCTCGAACAATATCCCGACCAGCTGACGCGCGCCTGCGTCGAACTCGCCAAGGACTGGCGCACCGACCGCTATCTGCGCCGGCTGGAAGCGATGATGCTGGTTGCCGACAAGTCAGTCTCGCTGGCGCTGACCGGCACCGGCGACGTGCTCGAGCCCGAACATGGCGTCATGGCCATCGGTTCGGGCGGCAATTACGCGCTGGCCGCGGCGCGTGCCCTGATGGACAGCGACAAGGACGCCGAGGAGATCGCCCGCAAGGCGATGCAGATCGCATCCGATATCTGCGTCTACACCAACAACAATTTCGTCTTCGAAACGCTCGATGCCGGCTGACCCGGCCGCCGACCATGATCCCGAAAAGTGGCAACCGGTTTTTTCGGGAAAGATCACGGTGCAACAAGAAGATAGGTATGATTTTCGGCCGGTGACGGAGAAGGACTTGCCGATGATCGCCGGCTGGCTCGCCGAGCCGCATGTGGCGGAGTGGTGGGACGATCCCGAAACGGAAATCGCCGAGATTCGCGATCATATCGACTCGATTTCGGTCGAGCCGCTGATCGTCGAATTCGACGGCAAGCCGATCGCCTATCTGCAGAGCTACGACCCGCATCTGGAAGACGACCACCCCTATGCCGACCAGCCTTACGGAACGCTCGGCATCGACCTGTCGATCGGCCGTCCGGAACTGCTCGGGCTCGGCCACGGCTCGGCAATCGTGCGCCAGTTCGTGGAACAACTGTTCGAGGAAGGCGTGCCGCGCGTCATCATCGACCCGGATCCCGCCAACGGGCGGGCTATCCGCGCTTATGAAAAGGCCGGCTTTGTTGCCTTTGACACCAGAATATCGGAATACGGGCCAGCATTGATGATGGCGCGCGACGCGCCACAGGAGCCCGATTGATCCGCGCGGAAACACTCGACAAGGCAATCGCCTCGGGTCTGATTTCGCAGGCGCTGCGGGATCAACTTGAGGCCATGGAACGCTCGGTCGCGGCTGAGGCCCAGCGCGTCGATGATGAGGGTGACGAGGAAAACCTGCGACTGGTCGGCGGCGGCAATGATCTGTTCATCACCGTGGGGACTGTTCTGCTCAACGCCGGTATTTTCTTCGTCCTCATCACCATGCTTCCTGGTCAGACGTTCTGGATTGCCTGCATTCTTGCGGTTTTCGCCTGGGCGCTCGCCGAAATTGTCACGCGCCAGCACCGGATGAAATTGTCTTCTTCCGTGCTTGCCCTGATCTTCATTGTCGCCATCCTGGTCGCGCTGGCGCTGGGGGTTAGGGCCAGCTTTGACATCCGCATGCCGGAGACCATCTGGCAGCTATTGGCGTTGCGCCAAACGGCTTCCCGGGCCGGATATCTGTTTCTCGGCGGGGGAATAGCGGCGGCGGTGATCTATTTCTGGCGCTTTCGCGTTCCCGTCCTTGCCGGGGTCATCGCCATCGCCTTCACCCTACTTGCTTTCCTGCAAACGGCGATAATCCTGTACGACGGCGTGACGACGGGCGCGGTTGCGCCGCCAAGCCTCGAGGATGTTCCCGAATTGCTCCGCGCGGCACTCTACATGCCGCTGATCTGCGGCCTAATCGTATTCTCGACGGCCGTGGCTTTCGACATCCACGACCGAGATCGACGCAAGATCTGGTCCGATTGTGCGTTCTGGCTGCATGTCGTATCGGCGCCCATGCTGGTGCATCCGCTCTTTATCATGGCAACTGGCCAGAACGTCGCATTCGGACATATCGCACCCGACGCCAATGCGACCAGCATGCTGACGATCCTGATCCTTAGCTTCGTTTATGTTGCGCTCGCCATAGACCGCCGTTCGCTGTTAGTTCCCACATTGGCCTATTTCGGCTCGCTGGGCATCTACTATCTGGTCAACTCCGCCTCCCATTCGACTGGCATTCCGCCTTTTGCCTTGATTTTGGTCGTTGTCGGCGCGTTGATCATCCTTTTCGGGGCGGGCTGGCAGCGTATCCGGCGAATTTGTCGTCAAGCCCACTTTGCCGGCGGCCGTAATCCGCTGGCTGCCGCCGCTGAAGGCGTAGCGGGCTGCGATGACCGAAGAGTTCGAAGGGCATGAGGGGGAATGACGGCATGAAAGCATCCGGCGAGGACAAAAACCTATCGGCCTACGAAAACAGTTGGCGGATGGGGGTTCTCATCGTGCTTGGACTGATCACCGTCCAGGCCGTCACGCTCTATTTGATGGGACGGACACCGATCTGCACCTGCGGCTACGTCAAACTCTGGCATGGTGTCGTGCAGAGCTCGGAGAATTCCCAGCATATTTCCGACTGGTACACGCCATCGCATTTCATCCACGGCTTCCTGTTCTATGCCTTGGCGCGGTTTTTGTTTCCACGCTCACCGATCGGACTGAGGCTGGCATTCGCTGTCCTCATCGAAGGCGGCTGGGAGCTGGTCGAGAACAGCCCGTTCATCATCGACCGCTACCGCGCCGGCACCATCTCGCTCGATTATTACGGCGACAGCATCATCAATTCGGTGTCCGACACACTGGCCATGGTGCTGGGATTTGTGATGGCGCGAACGCTACCTATATGGGTGATCGTCAGCCTGGCCGTCATCTTCGAACTGGGTACCGGCTATCTCATCCGGGACAATCTGACACTCAACGTGATCATGCTGCTGCATCCGTTAGAGGCCATCAAGCAGTGGCAAAGTGGAATTTAGTCATATGAGCACATTTTCTCCCCGCGAAATCGTTTCGGAACTCGACCGTTTCATCATCGGCCAGAAAGACGCCAAGCGCGCCGTGGCCATCGCCTTGCGCAACCGCTGGCGCCGCCAGCAGCTGGAAGGCCAGATGCGCGAAGAGGTGATGCCGAAGAACATCCTGATGATCGGGCCGACGGGCGTCGGCAAGACCGAGATTTCGCGCCGCCTGGCGCGGCTGGCCGGTGCGCCCTTCGTCAAGGTCGAGGCGACCAAGTTCACCGAAGTCGGTTATGTCGGCCGCGATGTCGAGCAGATCATCCGCGATCTGGTCGAGATCGCCATCGGCCTGGTGCGCGAGAAGATGCGCGAGGACGTCAAGGCGCGCGCCCATATCAATGCCGAGGAACGCGTGCTGGAATCGCTTGTCGGCAAGACGGCGAGCCCGGCCACCCGCGATAGCTTTCGCAAGAAGCTGCGCGACGGTGAGCTCGACGACAAGGAGATCGAGATCGAAGTCGCCGACACCGGCACTGGCGGCATGCCCGGCTTCGAGATTCCCGGCATGCCGGGCGCCAATATCGGCGTGCTCAACATCAACGACATGCTGTCGAAGGCGATGGGCGGCAAGAAGACCAAGTCGCGCAAGACGACGGTCAAGGAATCCTACGCGCTGCTGGTCAATGATGAGTCCGACAAGCTGCTCGATCAGGACGAAGTGGTGCGCCGGGCGCTCGACGCGACGGAAAATGACGGCATCGTCTTCCTCGACGAGATCGACAAGATCGCGTCACGGGAAGGCGGCATGGGCGCCGGCGTTTCCCGCGAAGGCGTGCAGCGCGACCTGCTGCCGCTGATCGAGGGCACGACGGTGGCGACCAAATACGGACCGTTGAAGACCGACCACATCCTGTTCATCGCCTCGGGCGCGTTCCACGTTTCCAAACCGTCCGACCTTTTGCCGGAATTGCAGGGCCGACTGCCGATCCGCGTCGAGCTGCGGGCGCTGGAGAAGGACGATTTCGTCCGCATCCTGACCGAGACCGAGGCCAGCCTGATCAAGCAATATATCGCGCTGATGAAGACCGAAGGCGTCGACCTGACCTTCACGGACGACGCCATCGATTCGCTGGCCGGCATCGCCGTCGACCTCAACGCCAGCGTGGAGAACATCGGCGCAAGGCGGCTGCAGACGGTGATGGAGCGGGTGCTGGACGAAATCTCCTATGACGCGCCGGACCGCAACGGAACGAGCGTCACGATCGACGCCGCCTATGTGGAAAAGCACGTCGGCGATCTGTCGCGCAACACGGATTTGTCGCGATTCATCCTTTAAACGGCGGCGCCGGGTCATCCCGGCGCCGGTCCAGGCGACACGTCGGGCAAACAAGTTTCGGGTGTGGCCAGATGGTACCATCTGGCCATCTTTCGTAATGCTGGGTGAAGGGGTGCTCTCGACTCGAGAGAGAGCTTTACCTAGTTTGCGCGGCATTCTCGATCTCTTGGTTGACGCAATTCCGGACGTAAAACCGTTTCACACTTTTCCTGGAATTGCTTGGGCGGCGGCGCATGAAAAAACTGATCCTCCTCATTCTCGGCTTGACGCTGGCGGCGACGCTGTTCGCCACTGAGGCGGCGACATTGGTGCCGGCGGGAAACCGCAATGCCGTACAGCCGGACATTCCCGGCGCTTCAAGCCGGCGCACGCAGGCGACCAACACCACCTTCCAGGCGAAGTACCGCAAGGTTTACGCCTTGCTGCAGAACGACGCCGACCTGCGCGGCAAGATCAAGAAGGCAGCGGCCACCTACGGCATCGATCCCCTGCACATCGTCGGCGCCATCGTCGGCGAGCACACCTACAATGTCGACGCCTACGACCGGCTGCAGACCTACTATGTCAAGGCGATCTCCTATCTCTCCAGCAAGCTGTCCTTCGCCTATGACGGCGAGGACATCACGGATTTCGTGCAGCGGCCGGAATTCAAGAAATGCGCCGGGGTGTCGGACAGCTACGATCTGTGGGAATGCCGCGAGCAGGTGTGGAACCATTGGTTTCGCGGCAAGACCGTCGGCGGGACAAGCTTTCCCGACGACCGCTTCGGCGCCACCTTCTTCCAGCCCTATTATGCCGGCCAGACCTTCGGCCTCGGCCAGCTCAATCCGCTGACCGCCCTGCAGATGAGCGACCTGGTGCACAAGGTTTCCGGCCTGCCGAAGCTCGACGTCGGCGATCCCAACTCGGTCTACAAGACCATCATGGATCCCGACCTGACGCTGGCTTACGTCGCCGCGACAATCAGGAAATCGATCGACGCCTACAAGAGCATCGCCGGCTTCGATATTTCGGGCAATCCGGGACTGACCGCCACGCTCTACAATGTCGGCAATCCGGAGCAGCGCGCCCATGCGCTGAAGGCGGAGAACGACAGGCGCCGCGCTGCCGGCGAGCCGGAGAAGCTGCCGGAGGAGAATTACTACGGCTGGTTGGTCAACGACAAGCTACCGGAGCTGAAGGCGCTGTTTTAGGGCGCGTTGCGGATTCAGCAGCGAACTCGCTGACGTTTGCGCCGCCCCTCATTGCCCTGCCGGGCATTTCTCCCCGTATAGTGACGGGGAGAAAGTAGCTGGCCGCGACCTCGGCGCCTTCTTGCAGTGCTGGTGACTGGCGAAACCGGAGATGATAGCCCCCTTCTCCCCGTCACTATACGGGGAGAAGATGCCGGCAGGCAGATGAGGGGCGGCGCCGATCTCGAAAAGCGGCGCGGTGGCTCAAGCCGCCAGCAATGACTTCAGCTTGACGGCCTGCGATCCCAGCGCCTCCGGCGTCGGCTTCGCGCGCTTGCCGATCAGCATTTCGGCCAGCCGGATGTCGCGGGCGACAGCGTTGCCGGGGCCGATGCCGCTGGCGGCCACCAGCCGGCCGTCCTCGGCCAAATGGAAGAGGATGAAGGCACCATCGTCGAGATCGCGGCGCACCGTGCTGCGGCCCTCGTCGGAGAGCCCTGCGATCTGCAGGCTCAGGCCGTACTGATCCGACCAGAACCATGGCACCGCCGCATGCGCCTCGCCGGCACCCAGCATGTTTTTCGCCGCCAGCGCGCCCTGCTCCTGGGCGTTGCGCCAGGCTTCCAGCCGCACGCGCCGGCCGCCATAAACGGCGAGCGGAAACGAGCAGCAATCGCCGGCGGCAAAGATGTCGGGATCGCTGCCGCGCAATTGCGCATCGACTGATATGCCGTTGTCGATTGTCAGCCCTGCTTCGGCGGCAAGCCCGGTCACCGGCACGGCCCCGATGCCGATGACGGCGAGGTCGGCTGATATCTGCTGTCCGCCGGCAAGCGTCACGCGCACCTCGTTGCCATCGTCGGTGATGGACGCGATGCCGGTCCCGCACAGGATCGTCACGCCCTCGGCGACATGCGCCTCATGGATGATCTCGGCGATCTCGGCCGGCACGCCGCGCATCAGGATGCGCGGCTGCGCCTCGATGACGGTAACCGACGCTCCGAGCTTGCGCGCCGCAGCGGCGAGTTCGAGGCCGATGAAGCCGCCGCCGATGATGGCGATCCGATTGCCGACCTTGAGATGCGCGCGAATGGCGAGCGCGTCAGTGAAGGTTCGGAGATAGACACAGCGCGAACCCAATCCGGGCATCGGCAGCTTGCGCGGCGTCGAACCGGTCGCCAGCAGGAGCCTGTCATAGGGCAGGACCGAGCCGTCCGACAGCCGCACCGCATTCGCCGCGCGATCGATCGCCACGGCCTCGACGGAATGGATATGCCGGATCGATTTCTCGGCCAGAATCGCGTCGCTGGCGATCGCCTTGATTTCGGGCGTATCGCTGACCATCGCGTCCTTGGACAGCGGCGGGCGCTCGTAGGGCAGATGCGGCTCGTCGCCGACCAGCATCACCGGCCCGTCATAGCCCAGCTCCCGCAGAGCCAACGCTGCGCGCCCGCCGCATTCGCCGGCGCCGATGATGACCATTCCCCGCGCCATATCAGTCATCCGATCTGGATCAGGACTTTGCCGGCGTCGACCTTGACCGGATAGGTCTTCAGGTTGACGCAGACCGGCGCGCCGCGGGCGTCACCCGTCTTGTAGTTGAAACGGCCATTGTGCTTGGGGCATTCGATGATGTCGTCCATCACCAGCCCGTCGGCCAGGTGCACCTTTTCGTGCGTGCAGAGGCCGTCGGTGGCGAAGAACTCATCGTCGGGGCTGCGATAGATGGCGAAGGTGCGGCCGCCATGATCGAAGCGCATCACATCCTCCTCGTCGATGTCCTCGGCGCCACAGGCCTCAACCCAGTCGCTCATTCAGTCCTCCCCTGAAAATCGGATAGAAGCACGATCATTCCGCCGCTGCCGCGACGGCATCGTTGTGGAATTCTTCGCGATATGGCCGGGCGGTCGGCGGCAGCTCGCGCTTGAGGAAATAGTCCTCGTTGCGCAGCTGGCGCAGGAAGACCGGGATCATCTCGCGGTAGCCGGCCAGGATCGACGGTGTCGGCGTCGGCAGGTCGTGCTTGATCAGTTCGTGCAGCTTCGGCAGCGCATGATAGGGCACCATCGGGAACATGTGATGCTCGACATGGTAGTTCATGTTCCAATAGATGAAGCGGCTGATCGGGTTCATGTAGACAGTGCGGCTGTTGAGCCGGTGATCGATGACATTGTCGGCCAGGCCGCCATGCTGCAGCAGGCCGACCATGACGTGATGCCAGGCGCCATAGAGCCTGGGCAGGCCGACCAGCATCAGTGGCAGGAACGAGCCGGTGTAGAGCG
Organism: Mesorhizobium sp. M1409; assembly: GCF_040317535.1. NCBI lineage: Bacteria > Pseudomonadati > Pseudomonadota > Alphaproteobacteria > Hyphomicrobiales > Phyllobacteriaceae > Mesorhizobium > Mesorhizobium sp. M1409. The sequence continues at coordinate 26,558 of NZ_JAMYKV010000029.1, read as the reverse complement.
CCAACACAATGGTCGCGGCATAGATCGCCGTCCAGACGCGGGCGGCGCGGATCGCCTTCGGCTGCTCCTGCTCGGGAATGAAGGTCTTTTCCGCGGCGCTGATGTTGCTGGCGGCATTGCGCAGCATGTCGCTCATCGCATGCCAGGCGTCGAGCACACCGACGAAGCCCAGCACGGCGCGAACAAGGTCCGGCGGCCGCATCACCGAGATTTCCGGGTCGCGGCCGACGATGATGGTGTCGGTATGGTGGCGCGTGTGGCTCCAGCGCCAGGTCACCGGATTGCGCATGATCATGAAGCAGGCGATCTGATAGACCACATCATTCATCCACTGCGTCCGGAAAGCGGTGCCGTGGCCACATTCGTGCCAGCGAGAATCCGTCGACGAGCCGTAGAGAACGCCATAGACGAAGAAGAACGGCACGCACCACCAGCTGCCCCAGAACCAGGCGCCGCCGGCGCCGCTGACGATCAGCGCGGCGAACCAGATCGCTGTATCGCGGATCGCCGGCCAGTCGGAGCGCTGCATCAGCTCCTTCATCTGCTTGCGGGACACGTCGGTGTGATACCACTCGGCCGCGGACAGGCCGGTCTCGACGGCGAGCTTGGCGTCGCGGCCGATCAGGCTGTAGTCACGCCGGGACGGCGCAGCATGCATGGTTGCCTCCCACGGCACGGCACTCGCCGAAACGAATGCCTGAGATCCCTTGTCTTCGAGACTGAAAAATAGCGCCGGATCATGATAGACTCAACATCATAAAGATAGTTTCTATCATTTCCCATCAGAATGGTGTAGGAAGCCTCAGGCAATTCCAATGAGGCAAGCATGGCGAAACGGCCGACCATCACTGATCTGGCGCGCGTCTCAGGCGTCAGTGTCGCCACCGTCGACCGCGTGCTGAACAACCGGCTGCCGGTGCGCGAGGAGACCGCGCGCCGCGTCTACGAGGCCGCTACCGATATCGGCTATCACGCCGCCGGACTTATCAAGCAGCGCATGCGCCAGGAATTGCCTGAGTACCGGCTGGGCTTCCTGCTGCTGCGGGGCAATGATGCCTTCTACGGTGACTTCGCGCGTGAACTCGAACTGGCCATCTCGCAATCGAAACGCTTCCGCGGTGTTGCGACCATCGACTTCGCCAGTTCCCTGGCTCCCGACGAGATCGCCTCCCAGATGCGCAAGCTGGCGGCAAAATCGCGGGCTATCGCCGTTGTCGGCCCGGACCATCCGACCCTGACAGCGGTCGTGGAAGCCTTGAAGGCGAGAGGCCAGCCGGTCTTTTCGGTGCTGTCCGACTTTGCCGCCGGCATCCGGGAGGGCTATATCGGCCTCGACAACCGCAAGGTCGGGCGCACCGCCGCATGGATGATCTCCAAGGCAGCGAAGAAGCCTGGCAAGGTCGCCCTCTTCGTCGGCAGCCACCGCTTCCACGGCCACGAGCTGCGCGAGATCGGCTTTCGCTCCTTCTTCCGCGAGCATGCGCCGGACTTCAGCGTGCTTGAAACGCTGGTCAATCTGGAAGCCAACCAGGTGACCCATGATGCGATGATCGATCTTCTGGCGCGTTATCCGGATCTTGTCGGCTGCTACGTCGCCGGCGGGGGCATGGAAGGCGCGGTTTCGGCGCTGCGGGCAGCAAGGCCCGCGAACATGCCGGTGGTCGTTTGCAACGAGATCAACGCCGAATCGCGCGCGGCACTCGCCGACAACATCCTCACCATGGTGATCTCGACGCCGCTCGCCGCTCTGTGTCGCGAGCTTGTCGACCTGATGGCGCATGCCATCGAAACCGGCGCCGCCAACGCTCCAGGCCAGACCTTCCTGCCCTTTGACATCTATCTGCCGGAAAACATCTAGCTTCCGTCGCGCGAGCCGCCGAGGCAAATGATAGAATCTATCAGGGCGATGCATAAATCGGCCGGCAGGCCTCTGAATCGCCCTTGACGCCCGGATGTGAAATGGAATAAATATTTCACCAACTATATATTTTGGTTCTTTCGTTCCGGAACATCTGTTTCAAACGGAGGGGTTGGCGTTCCAGCAAACGGCAAGGCGTCACCCGGAACAGAAACGATATCAGGGAGAGATTCCCCGGGGAGATCGGGGATTCCGGATAAATCGGTGAAACCGGACACCAGCATGTGGAGGAGAAACACAATGAAGAAACTGATTTTGGGCGTCGCTTTCGCGGCGCTGATGAGTTCATCCGCCATGGCCGCCAAGGTTGGCGTGTCGATGGCCAAGTTCGACGACAACTTCCTGACCGTGCTGCGCAACGGCATGATCGAGCAGGCCAAGGGCATGGATGGCGTCGAGCTGCAGGTCGAGGACGCGCAAAACGACGTCGCCAAGCAGCTCGACCAGATCAAGAACTTCGCCGCTTCGGGCGTCGACGCGATCATCGTCAATCCGGTCGACACCTCGGCCACGCAGGCTATGTCGGACGCTGCCGCCGCGGCCAAGATCCCGCTGGTCTACGTCAACCGCGAGCCGGTCAACGTCGACACCCTGCCTGACAACCAGGCCTTCGTCGCCTCGAACGAGGCCGATTCCGGCACGCTCGAGACCAAGGAAGTCTGCCGCTTGTTCAAGGAAGCCGGCAAGAAGGAAGCCAACGTCTACGTGATCATGGGCGAGCTCTCCAACCAGGCCGCCGTGCAGCGCACCAAGGATATCGAAGAGGTGATCGCTACGCCGGACTGCAGCTTCATCAAGATCATCGACAAGCAGACATCGAACTGGAATCGCGACGAGGCGCAGAACCTGATGACCAACTGGTTGTCGACCGGCAAGCCATTCGACGGCGTCATCGCCAACAATGACGAAAGCGCCATCGGCGCCATCCAGGCGATGAAGGCCGCCAACATCGACATGAAGACGGTCGTGGTCGGCGGCGTCGACGCCACCCAGGACGCACTTGCCGCCATGCAGGCGGGCGACCTCGACGCAACCGTGTTCCAGGACGCGGCCGGCCAGGGCGCCGGTGCGCTGGATGCGGCGCTCAAGCTCTCCAAGGGCGAAAAGGTCGAACACAAGGTCTACGTCCCCTTCCAGCTGGTGACGCCGGCCAACATCGACAAGTTCCTGAAGAAGAACTGAGCGGCGGACATACGGAGCGGCGCTCACAGCGCCGCTCCTCTTTCCCTCGGCGCCGGCAAGGCAGCGAGGGGCGACCGCGGCTGACGGAGGACAGAATACGTGGCACAGACATCTCATGGCGTCGGCGGAGTTGGCTATGACGCGAAGAAGCGCGCATGGCCTGCCGAGCTCAACGTTTTCCTGGCGCTTGTCATTCTTGTTGTCGTCTTCGAACTGATCGGCCGCATCTTTCTTGGCGACAGCTTCCTGTTCAACACCCGCGGCGACGTCAGCGCGATCTTCAACGAAGCCCGCCTGCAGATCATCATCCTGCAGGTGTCGATCGTCGGCATCATCGCCATCGGCGTGACGCAGGTGATCATCACCGGCGGCATCGACCTGTCCTCGGGTTCGATCGTCGGCGCGACCGCGATGATTGCGATGAGTTTTGCCCAGGTGGCGACCGTCAACGGCAATCCCAATCCCAAGGCGATGTTCCTTGCACAGGGCTGGACCGACCTGCCGGTGATCGTGCCGGTGCTGGTCGCGATCGGCTGCGGCCTGTTTGCCGGCCTGGTCAACGGCGCCTTGATCGCCTACACGCGCATACCGCCGTTCATCGCCACGCTCGGCATGATGGTGACCGCGCGCGGCATCGCCAAATGGTGGTCCAAGGGCCAGCCGATCTCGTTTCCCACCGAGAGTTTCGCTGGCATCGGCAAAGGCCTGATGCCCGTCATCATCTTCCTGTCGCTGGCGGTGCTGTTCCAGCTGATCATGACCTACACCAGGTACGGCAAGCACTGTTACGCGATCGGCTCCAATGAGGATGCCGCGCGCATGTCCGGCATCAAGATCGCCAACCACAAGATCCTCGTCTACGTCATCGCCGGTGTGCTTGCCGCACTCGCCGCCGTGGTGCTGAGCTCCAAGAACCTGACCGCGCAGTCCGGCATGGGCGTGATGTACGAACTCGACGCCATCGCCATGGCGGTCATCGGCGGCGTCTCATTGTCGGGTGGCCGCGGCTCGATCATCGGCACGGTGATAGGCTCGCTGATCTTCGGCGTCATCATCTCCGGCTTCACCTTCCTGCGCCTCGACGCCTACTACCAGGAGATGGTCAAGGGCGTGATCATCGTCGGTGCGGTCGTTCTCGACCAGTGGCGCCAACGCCTGCGGGCAATGAGGGCTTGACCATGTCAGACATCGTCCTGAAGACCGAAAACCTGACCAAACGCTATGGCGGCGTGCATGCGCTGGAAGGCGCGAACTTCGAGCTGCGCAAGGGCGAGCATGTCGCCATCATGGGCGACAACGGCGCCGGCAAGTCGACCTTCGTTCGCCAGATCACCGCCGTCGAGCAGCGCACCAGCGGCCAGATCTGGTTCGACGGCAAGGAAGTGAATTTCACCGGGCCGATCGAGGCTCGCACGGCGGGCATCGAGACAGTGTTCCAGAACCTGGCGCTGGCCGACGATCTTGACGTGCCCTCGAACCTGTTCCTCGGCCGCGAAAAGGTGCTGTTCAATCTCGGGCCGTTCTCGATCCTCGACCGCAAATATATGCGCAAGGCGACCGAGGCGGCGCTGATCCGCACGGCGGTGAAGATCCCCAATCTGTCCAACACCATCCGCCACATGTCCGGAGGCCAGCGCCAGTGCGTGGCGATCGCCCGGACCGCGACCTTCGCCTCCAAGCTGATCATCATGGATGAGCCGACGGCCGCACTCGGCGTGCAGGAGACGGCGCAGGTCGAAAACATCATCCGCACGCTGAAGGACAATGGCGAGCCGCTGATCCTGATCAGCCACAACATGCGCCAGGTGTTCGATCTTTGCGACCGCATCGTCGTGTTCCGGCGCGGCCGCATCGTCGCCAATTTGCGCAAGGAAAACACCGACGGAAACGATATCGTCTCCTACATCACCGGCGCCAAGACCGGCGAGGCGGAACTCGCGGCCTAAACAGGGTGGTCGCCCGGTTTAGGAATAATCTGGCTCGCTGGAAAAATACCCCTGCCACCTTTCGCTGACAGCAAGGTGGAGACACCACTCTCTCTAACCCATCCCTAGAGGAAATTTCCATGACTCTCCGCTTCGCCCTCCTCGGTGCCGGCCGCATCGGCAAGGTTCACGCCCGCGCCGTCGGCTCCAATCCGCAGGCCAAACTGGTTGCCGTCGCCGACGCGTTCGAGAAGGCGGCGACCGAGTTGGCGAGCGCCTACGGCGCCGAAGTGCGCACAATCGACGCCATCGAGAAATCCAAGGACATCGACGCCGTCGTCATCTGCACGCCGACCGATACCCATGCCGATTTGATCGAGCGTTTCGCCAAGGTCGGCAAGGCGATCTTTTGCGAGAAGCCGATCGATTTGAACGTCAAGCGCGTCGAGAAATGCCTGGCGGTGGTCGACAAGACCAAGGCGACGCTGATGGTCGGCTTCAACAGGCGCTTCGATCCGCATTTCGCCGCCGTGCGCAAGGCGATCGACGACGGCGCCATCGGCACCGTCGAGATGGTCACCATCACCTCGCGCGATCCGGGTGCGCCGCCGATCGACTACATCAAGCGCTCGGGCGGCATTTTTCGCGACATGACCATCCATGATTTCGACATGGCGCGCTTCCTGCTCGGCGAGGAGCCGGTGGCGGTCAGCGCCCATGCCTCGGTGCTGGTCGACAAGAAGATCGGCGCGGCTGGCGATTTCGACAGCGTCAGTGTCATCCTCGAGACCGCTTCGGGCAAGCAGGCCGTCATCTCCAATTCGCGCCGCGCCACCTATGGCTACGACCAGCGCATCGAGGTGCATGGCTCGAAAGGCATGATCGCGGCCGAGAACCAACGCCCGGTGTCGATCGAACTGGCCAACGAGAAGGGCTACACCCGCCCGCCATTGCATGACTTCTTCATGACCCGCTATCTCGACGCCTATGCCAACGAGATCGCTGCCTTCATCGCAGCGGCGACGTCGGGCAAGAAGGCGGCGCCAAGCGGCGCGGACGGGCTGGTGGCGCTGAAGCTGGCGGATGCGGCGCTGAAATCCGCGACATCGGGCAAGACCGTCCGCCTCGACAAGTAAGAACCGGAATCCGGACCCCAGACCCCAGACCCCAGACCCAGGAGCATAGCGATGAGTGCATCCGCCGATCGCAATTCGCAGACACGCGCCATCGTCACCGGCGGTGCGCAAGGCATCGGCTTTGCCGTTGCCGAGGCGCTGGCCGACGAGGGCTGCCGGGCGCTGGCGCTCATCGGCCGCTCGCAGGAGAAGGGCGACAAGGCCGTTGCCCATTTCAGGAAATTGGGTGTCGACGCGATCTTCATCAGCGCGGACGTCTCGAAGGTCGCCGACTGCAAGCGCGCGGTCGCCACGGCGATCTCGCATTTCGGCACCATCAACGCGCTGGTCAACGCCGCCGCGACGTCGGCGCGTGGTTCGCTGGTCGAAACCAGCGAAGAGCTTTTCGACAGTATTTTCGACACCAATGTGCGCGGGCCGTTTTTCCTGATGCAGGGCGTGGTGGCGCATCTGCTCGAGAAGAAGGCGCCCGGCTCGATCGTCAATGTGCTGTCTATGTCGGCGCATTGCGGGCAGTCTTTCCTGACGCCCTATTCGACCAGCAAAGGCGCGCTGATGACGCTGACCAAGAATGTCGCCAATGCGTATCGCTATAACCGCATCCGCAGCAACGCCGTGCTGCCCGGCTGGATGGACACCGAGGGCGAGGACATCGTGCAGAAGAAATGGCACGACGCGCCCGACGACTGGCTGGCAAAGGCCGAGGCGGCGCAGCCGATGGGCCAGTTGGTGAAGCCCGACCAGCTCGCGCGGCTGATCAGCTACATGGTCAGCCCGCAGTCAAGCGTCATGACCGGATCGCTGGTCGACTACGACCAGAGCATCGCAGGGTCATCGCCGGAGTAGCGTCGGCGAGTCTGGCGGCATCACTTCGTCATCCACGGGCGGAGCAAGCAGCGTAGCGACGCGGCGCAGACCCGAGGATCCATGCCGCGACTTCCGAGCGTCACAGCAGTCCAGACTTCTGCTCCGCTGCACTCTTCGATTGGCGTCCCGGCATGGGTCCCAGGGTCTCCCCGACGGAGCTTCGCTCCTGCTTCGCCCAGGGATAACGAAGTCGAGAGGCTTCGGCCCATCCCGCAATTGGCTACCATCGGTTAGCCCCCGCGCCCTGTTGCCGCCGCATCGCCATTCCCATATAGTCAGGATAGTCAGACTGGTCATGGAGGTCGCAATGCTATCTGCGCCCAAAGAGAATACCAACTGGACGGTCGCCGGGGCAAAAGCCCGGCTCTCGGAAGTTATCGAGCGCGCACAGTCTTCACCGCAGACGATCACTAGAAACGGCAAACCAAGCGTGGTTGTCGTCTCGGCCGAGGAATGGCAGCGGAAGACCGCGCGCAAGGGTACGCTTGCGGAGTTCCTGCTGGAGTCGCCGCTGCGCGGCGCCGATCTCGACCTTCAGCGTCAGCGTGACGAACCGCGTGATCTGCCGCTGTGAGGCTACTGCTCGATACGAATGTCTTGTCCGAGGTGACAAGGCCGGCACCGGACGCACGCGTTCTGGACTGGCTGGACGGGCTTGATGAGGACCGCTCATTTATCAGCGTCGTGTCGATTGCCGAGATCCGGCGCGGGGTTGCCCTCATGGATGAGGGCCGGAAACGTGAGGCACTGGCCGAGTGGCTTGCTCGGGACCTGCCGCAGCGCTTCGAGCAGCGGGTTATTCCGGTGGACGAACTGGTTGCCTTGGCCTGGGGCGACCTGATGGGCCTTGCGAAGCGCCGCGGTCGCGGTCTGGCGTCGATGGACGGCCTGATCGCAGCCACGGCGATTGCGCAAGAACTCACCTTGGCAACGCGCAATACGAAGGATTTCGAAGGCTTTGGAATTGAACTCTTCGATCCCTGGACTGCATGAGCCGCTCGGTGCAGCATGTCTGGAAAGCCGCCTGAGACAGGAGGGTGCGTTTGCTCTCATATCGCTTACTGAAAAATCACGCCGGCATTCTTCTGGTTGGTGACTATACATCTCTTCAATGGCTCCGCACGGTCGTGCATGAGGTCAATGAGCGATCGCCACTCATTAAGAACAGGGAAGGCCTGTTCTTAAATCTAGCCTACGATGTCCGGAAGGCCTACGAACGCCAACGCGAGATTCTACACCCCTCCTCAGATCATGAGGAAATGGGCATCCGTTATGGAGTCCAGGCGCTGTGGCCCGTTATTCTTCTTCAGCAAAGGATGCTGAGGGTATCGCTGGCGTATCTCGAACACACCGCAAAAACCCAGGCCATTGTCTATGCTCTGGAAGCCGTAATCGAGGAGGCTCTCAAGGAGGATTTCGCAGCGCTTGGCGCTGAAGCAGTCGCGCGTTGGCAGCGGCTGGATCCAGCATACCGCAATGTTTTCGATGGTCTCTGGAGCCGTACCGCAATTTTCTGCTCATGGTCAAAATCCGAGCGGAGGCGGCATTTTCTGGACCTACTATCCAGTTTCGAGCCCATGTACGAAACCCTCTACACATACCGCCTTCAACGTGGTGAGAAGAATCTTTTGTCACCTGGAGACCTTCTGGAGTGGGATAACGTCGAATGGCCTGATCCGCGCTGGTAAGCCCGATCAGGCACGTGACAAGCTCCTCCGCTTCGACTATATCAGCCACATGATCAACCTGACCGCCACGTATTGGTACTTTAGGAGCTCGCTGGCGGCGGGAGGATTGCGCTCGATCTGAAGATTGCAGCAACAAGATCCGAACAGCCGCCATACCTGGCGGCTTTTTTGTTTTCAGCCGGCAGGTTCCCCAAACAGGAGCAGAAAGCCGTGTTGACCACCACAGATGATCTTCGGGTCAAGGAAATCAGGGAATTGAGTACGCCGGACCAAGTGATGCGGGAGATACCGCGCATGCTGACGGCAACGCGCACCGTCAGCGCGTCACGCAACGCAATCCACGCTATTTTGAACGGCATCGACGACCGGCTGCTCGTCATCGTCGGGCCGTGTTCGATCCACGATCCGGTCGCCGCCGTGGACTATGCCAGCCGTCTGGCGGCGCTGCGCGAGAGCCTGTCGGACCGGCTCGAGATCGTGATGCGGGTCTATTTCGAGAAGCCGCGCACGACGGTCGGCTGGAAGGGCCTGATCAACGATCCCGACCTCGACGGCAGCTTCAACATCGACAAGGGACTGAGGATGGCGCGCAATGTGCTCTCCGCCGTCAACAATCTCGGCCTGCCGGCGGCGACCGAATTCCTCGACATGACCACGCCGCAATACATCGCCGACCTCGTCGCCTGGGGCGCGATCGGCGCGCGCACGACCGAGAGCCAGATCCACCGCGAGCTTGCCTCCGGCCTGTCCTGCCCGGTCGGCTTCAAGAACGGCACCGACGGCAATTTGCGGATCGCCGCCGAGGCGGTGAAATCCGCCGCCCAGCCGCATCATTTCATGGCGGTGACCAAGGGTGGCCGCAGCGGCATCGCGACGACGACAGGCAATGAGGATTGTCACGTCATCCTGCGCGGTGGCGTCGCGCCCAATTATGACGCGGCGAGCATCGAAGCTGCCAGCACCGAGCTTGCCCGCATCGGCGTCGCGCCGCGCCTGATGATCGATGTCAGCCACGCCAACTCAGCCAAGAAGCCCGAGAACCAGCCCAAGGTGGCGGCCGATGTCGCCGGCCAGGTCGCGGCGGGGGACGAGCGCATCATCGGCGTCATGATCGAGAGCAACCTCGTCGCCGGCCGGCAGGACGTGGTGGCAGGCAAGCCGCTGGTCTATGGCCAGAGCATCACCGATGGCTGCATCGGCTGGGCGACCACCGAGACGGTGCTGCACGGCCTTGCCGGCGCCGTCGAGTGGCGCCGCTCCGTGCGCCGCGCCATGATCGACAGCCGCCAGGGAGCCGCCTGATTGGTGAAGCCGGTAGGGATAAGGCGGCGGTTTTCAGGTTCAGACCTGGATTCACGCCGCCTTCAAGCCTTGCCAGGCGGTCAGCATTGAAACCACAACCAGAAGCAGTCCGGCCGCCCGGCCGGCAAAGGCGGTCGCCCGGGGATTGGCGACCGGTTGCGGCAGGTCTGGGTCAGCGGCTGGGACACTCCGGCCGCTGGCGGCTGAGGTGACCGCAGATACTTGGCGTGGAAATTTTTGACCGGTCGGATGGTGCTTGCCTTGGCAGGTCGCATGCCTTGGGGATTGGCCGAAACGCCCGTTACTTCGTCATCCTGGGGCGAAGCAAGGAGCGAAGCGACAGGGAGGCTTCGGCCAATCGCGAATGTCTGCGACGGGTCACCAAATGAATGGTGAAATCTTGCCCGCCGAGAGTCGGTAACCTTCCCCGTCGACGAACTACATGGCTCTACCTGACATCGACCCAGCGCTTTTCCTCGAAGGAGCGCGCCATCGCGTGCACCGTGCGCTCGATCTCCAGCCCTTCGGCAAACTCGATGAGCCGCGCCGGCTTGCCGGCAAGCCGCGTCAGCAATTCGTGGCATTCGATGATCTTGAGGTCGTTGAAGCCGAGGCCATGGCCTGGCGCCGGCAGGAAAGCATCGTAGGGCTTGTGGTGCGGCGCCACCAGGATGGTGCGGTAGCCCTGTTCGGTCGGCCGATCGGCGGTGAGATAGAGTTGGAATTCGTTCGATCGTTCCTGGTCGAACAGGATCGATCCTTTCGAGCCGAATATCTGGACGGCGATGCGGCCCTTGCGGCCCCAGGCCGAGCGGTTGACCAGCAGCGTGCCGGCAATGCCGTTCTCCAGATGCATGAGCACGCTCGCGATGTCATAGGTCTCCACCGCGCGACGGCCGCCGCTGGCCACCTTGCGATCGGCATAGGGCTTGGCCATGTCGCAGATGACGCTGGCGACGCGGCCGAACAGGGCGGAGACCAGCGACAACGGGTGCACGGCGAAATCGTCGAGCGCGCCGTAGCCGGAAGTGGCTTCGTGCTTCCAGAAGAACAGCGCCTCGGGATCGGCCATGAAGTCCTCGTCCATCTCGATGCGCAGATGGTTGACCTCGCCGATGATCTTCTCATCGAGCAGCATGCCGATATGACGGATCGCCGGGCTCTGGATGTAGTTGTAGCCGAGCGCGGCAACCTTGCCGGACTTTTTCGCCGCCGCCGCCATGGCTTCAGCCTCGGCAAAGCTTGGCGCCATCGGCTTTTCGCACCACAGATGCTTGCCCGCTTCGAGGATGGCGATGGCCATCTCCGGATGGAACTGGTTGGGCGTGGTCAGCGAGACGATATCGACCTCCGGATCGTTGACGACCGCGCGCCAGTCGCCGGAGGCCTTGGCGAAACCGAACTCGCCCGCCTTGCGCCGGGCAAGCTCCTCATTGACCTCGCCGAGATGGACCAGCCGGGGTTTAGGCACGTCTGGAAAGACGGCGCCGACGGCGCTCCATGCTATGGCGTGACACTTGCCCATGAAACCCGTGCCGATGAGACCGACGCCGACCATTTTCCGTTCCTCCACTGCCTGAAGCGCTTCGTGGATGAATTAATCCATTTTCTCTTGGAATGGAATGTATGTCTCATTTTTTATGGCGTTCTTGCGCAGGCTCACTATGATGGGGCACAGAGGGACGCTTCACGCATGAGCTTGGACAGGGCGACGATGGACGAACGGGTACCTCGCGACTTCGAGACGCTGCGCGCAACGATCCTCGATCGGCGCGAAAGCCTGCCGAAGCGCATCGCCCAGATCGCCGCCTATGCGCTCGACAATCCCGACGACATCGCCTTCGGCACCGCCGCCAGCATCGCCGCTTCGGCCGGCGTGCAGCCTTCGACCTTGATCCGTTTTGCCCAGCAGCTTGGCTTCGACGGTTTCACCAGCCTGCAGCAGGTATTCCGCGAGCGGCTGCGCGAGCGCAACTCGTCCTATGACGAAAGGCTGCAGGCCTTGCGCGCCAAGGCCGAGGGGGGCGCCGGCCACCGGGCGATCTTCGACGGTTTCGTCGCTGCCGCCTCCACCTCGCTCAATGACATCTCGCGCGCGCTGGACGAAGCGCATCTGGAAGACGCAATCTCCCTGCTGGCAAAGGCGGAGACCATCTACGTGCTGGCCAAGCGCCGCTCCTATCCGGTGGCGTCCTACATCGCCTACGCGCTGGGCAAGCTCAAGATCCGCAACCAGCTGATCGAATCGGCCGCCGGCCTGAATGCCGAGATGATCGCCTTCGCCACGCCGGCGGATGCCGTCATCGCCATCTCGTTCTCACCCTACGCCCCGGCCACCATCGAGGAGGCACGCAGCATTTCGGAACAGGGTGTGCCGATCGTCGCCATCACCGACAGCTCGTTCTCGCCGCTCGCCCAGTTCGCCAAGGTCTGGTTCGAGGTTGCCGAGGCCGATTTCGCCGGCTTCCGTTCGCTGTCGGCGACGATGGCGCTGGCCATGGCGCTGACCGTCGGCGTCGGCGAGAAACGACGCGACACGGGCCGCAAGCGCAAAGCTTAGAGAACCTCTACGGACGCCTCGCCTGCCGCCAAAAGCCGCGCCGCGTCGCGCGCGGGCGACAAGCCGAACTGACGGGCATATTCCCGGCTGAACTGGGAAGCGCTCTCGTAGCCGACGGCGAAGGCAACGCTTGCAACATTGCCTGGCTGGGCGGCCAGCAAATGGCGGGCTTCCAGGAGCCGGATCTGTTTCTGATACTGGATCGGGCTCATGGCCGTCGCCGCCTTGAAGTGGCGGAAAAATGCAGCGTTGCTCATATGGGCGATTTCAGCCAGATCGCTGACCCGGACCGGCTGATGGCAATGTGACCGGATCCAGGCAATCGCCTGGCCGATCCGGGACAGATGGCCGTCGGCGCGCGCAAGCTGGCGAAGCTTTCCGCCCTGGGGGCCTTGCAGCAGCCGAAACAACATCTCGCGTTCAAGCGTGGCCGCCAGCACGGGAATCTCCCTTGGCCGGTCGAGCAGCCGCATCATTCGCCGCAAGGCGTCGAGCAGGTCGTCATTGACGGGCGAGGTGGAGAAACTGTCGCCGCCGAGCGCGGGTTCATGCTCGACGAGGAGGGCGGCGACGGCCTGCAGGTCGAGGGTGAAGCCGATCGCCAGGTAGGGATGTCTGGGGCTCGCTTCGACCAACTGGCTGATGGTGGGAGTGTCGACAGTGTAGATGAAATAGCTGGCGGGATTGTATCGAAGGGTCCGGCCCCCGATCAGAACCGTTTTCGCACCCTGCAGCACGAACAGGATCCCCGACCCCCATACCCCCGCCATTGGCGCCGTGGCGACTTCGCTGCGGCCGATCGAAACGCGAGGGATCGCCGTTCTCGTGCGTCGCCCCTGCGCATGGCGCGCGGCGATATCGATCAACTCTTGCAGTGCCTCGCTCATGATCTCAGCATCGCGCATCCGAATGGGCCGCGCAACCCATATGAGAGGATTGGGCAAGAGCTGGAGAGTTTTCGGCGCGCGGTGTTTCCCACAGGGCGCCATCTCTGGGGTCTTCGACAGGAAGAGATGGAGATACAAATGATGAAATCGAAAACCGCTGTGGTGACAGGCGCCAACAAGGGCATCGGCCGTGAAATCGCCCGGCGTCTGGCGTCGACGGGCTTCAAGGTCTGGCTTGGCGCCAGGAATGCCGAGCGTGGCATGGCGGCGGCACAGGAATTGCGCAGCGAAGGCCTGGACGTTCAATGGCTCGAGCTGGATGTCACACAGGACGAAAGCGTGGCGGCGGCCGCCAAGACTGTCGGGGCGGAAAGCGCTTGTCTCGACGTGCTGGTGAACAATGCCGGCGTCGCCATCAACTACGAGCTGCCGCCGAGCCAGCAGCACATTGCCGATGTCATGGCGACCTATGACGTCAATGTCTTCGGGCCGATCCGCGTGACCCAGGCCTTCCTGCCGCTGCTGCTTGCAGCGCCGGCCGCCCGCATCGTGATGGTGAGCAGTTCCACGGGTTCCATCGGGAGGGCGCTCGATTCCGCCACGCCGAACCATTCGGTCAATCTGATGGGTTATGGCAGTTCGAAGACGGCCCTGAATGCCATCACCGTCGCCTTCGCCCGCGAGCTTGCGCCGCAAGGCATCAAGATCAATGCAGCGGCGCCGGGCTATACCGCCACCGACCTGAATGGATTTAAGGGCCACCGCACCGTGCAGCAGGCGGCCGAGATCGTCATACGCCTGGCGACCCTGGATGCCGATGGTCCGAACGCCGGGTACTTCAACGACGATGGCCCGCTTCCGTGGTGAACGGAGACAGACCCGCCAAAGTCTCCTCCCCTACGCATCATTTGGTGGCACTTTTAAACGAAGGAACGCTCATTCCATATTGACTATGGATTGGAATTATTATTTCATATTCCCGGCGCCACGCTGCCGCTCGCGCGTGTTACCCAACAATGTTGTTCATGACAACAAGGCCGACGGGAGGTTCCAATGAGCGAAGCCGTGGACACGAAACAGGCGCCGCTCGACGTCATCACCATCGGTCGCGCTTCCGTCGACCTTTACGGCCAGCAGATCGGCTCGCGGCTGGAGGATATCACCTCCTTCGCCAAGTCGGTCGGCGGCTGCCCGGCCAACATTTCGGTCGGCACGGCCAGGCTCGGCCTGCGCTCCGCGCTGCTGACCCGCGTCGGCGACGAGCAGATGGGCCGCTTCATCCGCGAGCAGCTCAAGCGCGAAGGCGTCAATGTCGACGGGCTGAAGACCGACAAGGAGCGGCTGACCGCTTTGGTGCTGCTGTCGGTCGAGGACGAAGGCGTCTCGCCGATGATCTTCTACCGTTCGGACTGCGCCGACATGGCGCTGGCGCCGGAAGACATCGACGAGGCCTTCATCGCCTCGGCCCGGTCGATCGTCGTCACCGGCACCCATTTTTCCCGGCCCAACAGCGATGCCGCCCAGCGCAAGGCGATCCGCATCATGAAGGCCAAGGGCGGCAAGGTGGTGTTCGACATCGACTACCGGCCCAATCTCTGGGGTCTTGCCGGCCATGCCGAAGGGTTCGAGCGCTATGTGAAATCGGACCGGGTCTCGGCCCAGCTGAAGACGGTGCTGCCCGATTGCGACCTCATCGTCGGCACCGAGGAAGAGATCATGATCGCGTCGGGCACCGATGATTGCCTGAGCGCGCTGAAGACGATCCGCTCGCTGTCGTCCGCCACCATCGTCCTGAAGCGCGGCGCCATGGGCTGCATCGCCTATGACGGACCGATCAGCGACGACCTGGAAGACGGCGTCGTCGGCAAGGGGTTCCCGATCGAGATCTACAATGTGCTCGGCGCCGGCGACGCCTTCATGTCCGGCTTCCTGCGCGGCTGGCTGGGCGGAGAAGACCATGCGACGTCCGCAACCTGGGCCAATGCCTGCGGCGCTTTTGCCGTATCGCGGCTGCTCTGCGCGCCGGAGTATCCGACCTTCGAGGAGTTGCGGTTCTTCCTCAATCACGGCAGCAAGCATCTGGCGCTGCGCAAGGACGAGGCGATCAACCACATCCATTGGGCGACGACGCGTCGCCGCGACATTCCCTCACTGATGGCGCTTGCCTGCGACCACCGCGTGCAGCTCGAGGATGTGGCGGCGAAGGCCGGTGCCGATCCGGCGCGCATCCGTGACTTCAAGGTGCTGGCGGTCAAGGCAGCGGCGAAGGTCGCCGCCGGCCGCGACGGCTACGGCATGCTGATCGACGAGAAGCATGGCCGCGAGGCGATGTTCGAATTCGCCCGTCACCCCTTCGCCTGGCTCGGCCGGCCGGTCGAACTGCCGGGCTCGCGGCCGCTGCGCTTCGAATTCTCGCAGGACATCGGCTCGCAGCTCACCGAATGGCCGGTCGATCACTGCATCAAGTGCCTGTGCTTCTACCATCCCGACGATCCGGCGGCGCTCAAGGAAGAACAGCAGCAGAAGCTGCGCGCGCTGTTCGAAGGCGCGCGGAAAGTAGGCAGAGAACTTCTCATCGAGATCATTGCCGGCAAGCATGGCAAGCTCGACGACACGACGATCCCGCGCGCGTTGGAGGAACTCTATGCGCTCGGCATCAAGCCGGATTGGTGGAAGCTCGAACCACAGGCATCGAGCGGTACCTGGGCGAAGATCGAAGCCGTCATCCTGAAGCACGATCCCTGGTGCCGCGGCGTCGTGCTGCTTGGCCTGGAAGCGCCGCAGGACGAGCTGGAAGCCGCGTTCGCCGCCACCGCCAAGGCACCCATCGTCAAGGGTTTTGCCGTCGGCCGCACCATCTTCGTCCACGCTGCCGAACAATGGCTGGCCGGCAAGATGTCGGATGACGAGGCTATCGCCGACATGGCGCAGCGCTTCGAACAGCTGACCG
Organism: Mesorhizobium sp. M1409; assembly: GCF_040317535.1. Lineage (NCBI taxonomy): Bacteria > Pseudomonadati > Pseudomonadota > Alphaproteobacteria > Hyphomicrobiales > Phyllobacteriaceae > Mesorhizobium > Mesorhizobium sp. M1409. The sequence continues at coordinate 10,143 of NZ_JAMYKV010000029.1, read as the reverse complement.
AAGCGTGGCTTGCCGCGCGCGGCCGCAAAGCGGCATAAGAAGCGCGGCACAACGACTGCGGAGGAGACACCATGAGCAAGACAATCCGCCTGACGATGGCGCAGGCGCTGACCCGCTTTCTCAGCAAGCAGATGACCGAGATCGACGGCAAGACCATGCCGATCTTCGGCGGCGTCTGGGCGATCTTCGGTCATGGCAATGTCGCCGGCATCGGCGAGGCGCTTTATCAGGTGCGCGACGAACTGCCGACCTTCCGCGCCCACAACGAACAGGCGATGGCGCATGCGGCGATCGCCTATGCCAAGGCCAATTTCCGCCGCCGTTTCATGGCGGCGACCTCTTCGATCGGTCCGGGCGCGCTCAACATGGTGACGGCGGCGGCGCTCGCCCATGTAAACAGGTTGCCCGTCCTGTTTCTCCCCGGCGATGTCTTTGCCAACCGCATCCCGGATCCGGTGCTGCAGCAGGCCGAGGACTTTTCCGACGGCACGGCGACGGTCAATGACTGCTTCCGTCCGGTGTCGCGCTATTTCGACCGCATCACCCGGCCGGAGCAGATCATTCCGGCGCTGACCCGTGCCATGCAGGTGCTGACCGATCCGGCCGAATGCGGCCCGGTGACGCTGTCGCTGTGCCAGGACGTCCAGGCCGAGGCCTATGATTATCCCGAGAGCTTCTTTGCCGAGCGGGTCTGGCATCAGCGCCGGCTGCGCCCGGACCGTCATGAGCTTGCGGCGGCTGTCGCCGCGCTCAAGAGAGCAAAAAAGCCGCTGGTGATCGCCGGTGGCGGCGTCCTCTATTCCCAGGCCTCGAACGAGCTGGCGAAATTCGTGGAAAACGCCGGCATCCCCGTCTGCGAGACGCAAGGCGGCAAATCCTCGCTGCCGGACGACCATCCGCTCAACATGGCGGCGGTCGGCGTCACCGGCACCTCGGCCGCCAACCGGCTGGCCGAGGAAGCCGATGTCGTGATTGCCATCGGCACGCGCCTGCAGGATTTCACAACCGGCTCGTGGGCGCTGTTCAAGAACTCCGGCAAGACCATCATCGGGCTCAACGTGCAGCCTTTCGACGCCGGCAAACACCGCGCGCTGCCGTTGGTCGCCGATGCAGCCGAGGGTCTGGCCGAACTGGGTGCAGCGCTTAAAGGCTGGAAGGCACCTTCCACCTGGACCGATAATGCGGCCACCGGAAAGACAGCCTGGCAGGCCGAGGCGGCCAAGGTGACCGCGTCGACCAATGCCACCTACCCGTCGGACGCACAAGTGATCGGCGCCGTGCAGCGCGCGATGAGCTCCGGCGTGACGCTGCTGCATGCCGCCGGCGGCCTGCCGGGCGAGTTGCACAAGCTCTGGCAGGCTGGCGCGCCTGGCTCCTATCACGCCGAATACGGCTTCTCGACCATGGGCTACGAGATTGCCGGCGGGCTCGGCACGAAGATGGCCAAGCCCGACGAGGAGGTCGTCGTCATGATCGGCGACGGCTCCTACCTGATGCTGAATTCCGAAATCGCCACCTCGGTGATGCTCGGCCTCAAGCTGACCATCGTGCTGCTCGACAACAGGGGCTATGGCTGCATCAACCGGCTGCAGATGGCGACCGGTGGCGCCAACTTCAACAATCTCCTGAAGGACTCGCGCCACGAAGTTCTGCCCGACATCGACTTTGCCGCGCATGCGGCCAGCATGGGGGCGATTGCCGAAAAAGTGCCGTCGATCGCCGGGCTGGAAGACGCGCTGCAGAAGGCGAAGACGAACAGCCGCACCACCGTGCTGGTCATCGACACCGACCCGCTGGTTTCCACCGATGCCGGAGGCCATTGGTGGGATGTGGCGGTGCCGGAAGTGTCGGCGCGCAGCCAGGTGAACGCGGCGCGCAAGGCCTATGATGAGAAGCGGAAGATGCAGACCGTCGGCGATTGATGTAACGCGGCCAAGCCCCTACCTCCCCCTTGTGGGGAGGTCGGACCGAAGGTCCGGGTGGGGGGTCGGCGCCGCACCCCCGCTGCTTCGCAGCGACCCTCCCCACAAGGGGGAGGGTGAACAAGGACCGGAGTGACGACTTGAAAGCCAAACTGGGCATGTCCCCCATTGCGTGGTGGAACGACGATCTTGCGGAACTCAGCGATGACGTGTCGCTGGAAGAATGTTTGCGCCAGTCGCGCTCGGCCGGTTTCACCGGCATGGAGATGGGCCGGCGTTTTCCCAATGACCCCGATGTCATGCTGCCGATCCTCAAGGCAGCCGACGTGACGCTGTGCGGCGGCTGGTTCTCCGGCACGCTGGTCGATGGCGAGATGGCCGACAACAAGGATCGCATCCAGCCGATGATCGACCTGTTCAAGGCCGTGAACGCGCCTTGCATCGTCTATGGCGAGGTCGGTCGCTCGATCCAGGGCGACCGCTCCAAGCCGCTGGCCACCAAGCCGAAGCTGTCGGACGACGAGATGAAGACCTATGCCAGACGCGTCACCGAATTCGGCGAGTGGTGCGCCGAACAGGGCATGCCGCTCTCCTACCACCACCACATGGCGGCGGTGGTCGAGACCGAGCCGGAACTCGATGCTTTCATGCGCCATTCCGGAGCCGGCATTCCGCTGCTGCTCGATGCTGGACATCTGGCATTCGCCGGCGGCGACGTTCTGCGCGCCATCGACAACCATCATAAGCGCATCAACCATGTGCATGTGAAGGATGTGCGCATGGGCGTGATCGACAAACTCGACCGCACAAAACAGTCCTTCCTCGACGCGGTGGCGCTGGGTGCCTTCACGGTGCCGGGCGACGGCTCGCTGGATTTCGGCGCCATCGTGCAGCGCTTTGCCGACCATGGCTATGAGGGCTGGTTCGTGGTCGAGGCCGAGCAGGATCCGAAGAAGAACCCGCCGCTCAGGATGGCGCAGGTCGGCTACAAGGAATTGATGCGCGTGATGACCGCCGCCGGCTATACGGTCGAGACGCAAGGGTTTCCCAATGTCTGATCAAGGGGGGCCTGATGCGATGGGTTCCCGGCAAAGCCGATTGCTGTAGATTGGCCCGATGAAAGATTCCGAGCACCCCTTCTTCCGGCCGTTGTGGCGGCGTGTCGCCGTCGTCGCGGTCTGCGTCGTCTGGTCGATCATCGAATTCGCAACCGGCACGCCGTTCTGGGGCGTGCTTGCCCTCGGCTTCGCCGGCTACGCGGTCTGGCAGTTTTTTTACCTCTACAAGCCCGCGGACGACGGCAACGCCGAGCCGAAGGAATAGAGCGGCCTATGACGCAGAAGGCTTACGGCTTGAGCACTGCGCGCATGATGGATCGCGTGCGTTGGAGACTAGCCGCAAGGCCTCTAGCTTCGTCATCCTGGGGCGAAGCAAGGAGCGAAGCGACGCGGCGCAGACCCCGGGATCCATGCCGTGATGTCAAAACAGCCGCTGCGGTGCAGAATTCCGTTCCGCTGCGCTCTTGGACTGGGGTTGCGGCATGGATCCTAGGGTCTTCGCGACGGAGCTTCGCTCCTGCTACGCCCTAGGATGACGAAGTTGTAAGCGCCGGCCAAACTCGAAGATTTGCGATAGTCCTTTCAAACAAACGGCTTGGTTTCAAAGGCCTGTAGCCCGTCAAGCCATGGAATAGGAGAGACACAATGTCGAAGCTGTTGGTGAAGGCCAATAAGGGCCATGGCCGCGTCGCTCATGTGACGCCGCAAATCGCGGGCTGGACCTATGTTGGTTTCGACCTGCATCGGCTGAAGCCGGGCGAGAGCGCGTTCGGGAAGACGGATGATCGCGAAGTCTGCCTGGTGTTCGTCACCGGCAAGGGCAATGCGAGAGCCGGCGGCAAGGAACTCGGCCTGCTCGGCGAGCGCATGTCGCCCTTCGAAGGCAAGCCGTGGTCGGTGTATGTGCCTGAGGGCTCCGACTGGTCGGTAACCGCGGATACCGACCTGGAACTCGCGGTCTGCTCGGCGCCGGGCCTTGGCGGCGGCCTGCCGGTGCGGGTCATCGCACCGGACGATCTCGGCCAGGAGGTGCGCGGCAAGGGCACCAACACGCGCTACGTCACCAACATCCTGCCGGAGGGCAAGCCGGCCGATTCGCTGCTGGTGGTCGAGGTCATCACGCCCGGCGGCCATACGTCGAGCTATCCGCCGCACAAGCATGACCAGGACAATCTGCCTGATGAATCCTATCTCGAGGAAACCTACTATCACCGGCTCAACCCGCCGCAGGGCTTTGCCTTTCAGCGCGTCTACACCGACGCCGACCAGAATGGTCATCGCGCGCTCGACGAAGCGATGGCGATCGAGGACGGCGATGTCGTGCTGGTGCCCAAGGGCTATCATCCCTGCGCCGCCTGTCACGGCTACGACCTCTACTATCTCAACGTGATGGCCGGGCCGAAGCGGACGTGGAAATTCCACAACGCGCCCGAGCACGAATGGCTGATGAAGGCCTGATCTGCTCCTCCAATAGAATGGCTTCAGACAAAGACAGCTCCCCATTCTTGGAAACCAACCCATTGTCGAAAGTCGGCGCCGCCCCTCATAGGGACGGGGAGAAGGAGGCCGGCCACAACCTCGGCATTTCTTCTTGCTACGATGGTGATTGGCGAAACCATCGACGACAGCGCCCCTCTCCCCGTCACTATACGGGGAGAGGATGCCGGCAGGCAGGTGAGGGGCAGCGCCGACGTCTGGAAAATTGGTCCAGCCCAAGAAAAATGTCGGCTAAGGACCCGGCTGGGTCGATTTGCCTTCGAAAACCCTTCAAAGCTTCGTCAATCCGTCATGGAAATCACCTATGGCAGCGGAGCTGAGAAGGACTTTTCATGCGCTACGCCCTCTATTTCACCCCCCGGCAGGACGAGCCACTGGCGCGGATCGCCGCCAACTGGCTCGGCCGCGACCCGTTTGGTGCCGCGACAAGGCCGGTCGAGGCGGTGGCCGACCTGTCGGCGGCGGAAGTCGCTTTTCACACCGCTTCGGCGCGCCGCTATGGTTTTCACGCGACGCTGAAGGCGCCGTTCCACCTGGCCGCCAACGAGACGGAAGCCTCGCTGCGCGCCGCACTCGACCATTTCGCCGAGGCGACGCCGATGGCGACCATCCCGCGTCTCGTCGTCAGCCAGATCGACGGCTTCTTCGCATTGGTGCCGGAAGGACCGCTGCCTCTGCTCAACCGCTTCGCCGATGACGTGGTGCGCGATTTCGATCGCTTTCGCGCTCCGCTGACCGAATCCGAGATCGAGCGGCGCGGCCCGGATTCGCTGAAGCCGGCCGAGTTCCGCAATCTTTGCCGATGGGGCTACCCCTATGTCTTCGAGACGTTTCGCTTTCACATGACGCTGTCCGGCCGGGCGACGTCACAGGAAAGCCCTCGTTTGCGCGCAGCAATCGATAGTCTGTTCGCGGACATTCTGCGACAGCCGGTGCTGGTGGATGCGCTGACGCTGTTTGTCGAAACCGAACCGGGCGCACCGTTCATGGTGCTCTCGCATCACGTGCTCGGGCGCCGCCCGGCCAGAAGAACCGCCTGAGCACCCGCCGAACAACCCCAGCTGGACTAACCAAGGACTGCCTGAAATGACCGTCGAGACTGTTCTCCACAACGCCCGCATCGTCCTTGCCGACGAGATCGTCGAGGGTTCGCTGGTGCTGCGCGACGGCTTTATCGCCGGCATCGACGCCGGCGCCTGCCATACCAGTGGGAGCATGGCCGGCGAGGATATGGGCGGCGACTACATCATTCCCGGGCTGGTCGAACTCCATACGGATCATCTCGAAGGCCACTACGCGCCGCGGCCGAAGGTGCGCTGGAACCCGATCGCCGCCGTGCTCGCCCATGACGCGCAAGTGGCGACCGCCGGCATCACCACAGTGCTCGACGCCTTGCGCGTCGGCATGGACGAGGACGCCGACCTGACATCGACCGACATCCGCAAATTGGCCGATGCGATCGAGGACAGTGTGCAGCAGGATCGTCTGCGGGCCGACCACTTCATCCATCTGCGCTGCGAGGTTTCGGCGCCGGACTGCCTCAAGGCATTCGCCAATTTCGATGGCGACGAGCGGGTCAAGCTGGCATCGCTGATGGATCATGCGCCCGGCCAGCGCCAGTTCGTCAACCTCGAAACCTATGCCTACTATTACCAGCGCAAGCTGAAGCTGACCGATCGCGACTTCAAACTGTTCTGCGAAAAGCGGATGGGAGAATCGGCGCGCAATTCGGTACCGAACCGGGCGGTGATCGCCGCCGCCTGCCATGAGCGCGGCATCGTGCTGGCCAGCCATGACGACGCCACCCTTGGCCATGTCGGCGAAGCGATCGAACAGGGCGTGCGCGTCGCCGAGTTCCCGACAACGGAGGAGGCCGCGAGGGCCTCGAAAGAGGCTGGCCTCGGCGTGCTGATGGGTGCGCCCAACGTCATGCGCGGCGCCTCGCATTCGGGCAATGTCTCGGCCCGCACTCTGGCCAGCGACGGCCTGCTCGACATCCTATCGTCCGACTATATCCCTTTCAGTCTGATCCAGTCGGCGTTCTTCCTCGGAGACGTCGTCGACGGCATTTCATTGCCGCAGGCGGTCGCGATGGTCTCGAAAAATCCAGCCGAAGCAATTGGCCTGACCGACCGCGGCGTCATCGAGCAGGGCCGCCGCGCTGATCTGGTGCGCGTGCGCGTCGACGACCATGTTCCGGTCGTACGCACGGTCTGGCGCCAGGGGCGCCGGGTGGCATGATGGTGTCGGCATCGATCGAGCGTGAATTGTCGGCCGAGACGTTTCCGATCCGCGATGGCGTCTTCGTCGCCGTGGTCGGCCCAAGCGGCGCCGGCAAGGACACGGTGATCGGCTACGCCCGCGCCTGCTTTGCCGAGGAGACAAGGCTGGAGTTCGTCCGCCGCGTCATCACCAGGCCGAGCGATGCCGCCAGCGAAGACCACGACACGCTCGCCGATGCCGCCTTCGTCGAAGCCGAAGCCGATGGCGCCTTCGCCATTTCCTGGGAGGCGCATGGCTTGCGCTATGGCATCCCGGCCGATGTCGACTGGTGCGTCGCCAATGGCCGCGTGGCCGTCGCCAATGTGTCGCGCGCGATCATCCCGGTGCTGCGCGAACGCTATGCCAACCTGGCTGTCGTCGAGATCACCGCCTCGCCCGACGTGCTGGCAGAGCGGCTGGCGATGCGGGGGCGGGAATCGCGCGGCGAAGTGCTGGCGCGGCTGGCGCGCAGCGCCAATGTCACTCTGTCCGGCCCTGGCGTCACCTCGATCGACAATAGCGGCCCGCGCGACGCGGCCGGCGAGCGCTTCGCCGAGGTACTGCGCAAGGCGATGGCCCTTTCCGATATGTTGGGGCTGATCTAACCTGCTTCGAGCCCGGCCTATTCCGCGGCCGCACCGGCGGCGCTTTTGCGGGTGGCGTCGACCATCAGCCGCCGTTCCCGGAATACGCCCCATTGCTGGTCGACCAGCACGCCGATGAGAATGACGCCGCCCATCACCGCGAAGTTGAGCGAGGACGGGATGCCGAGCAGGTTGACGAGGTTCTGCAGCTCCTGCAGCAGCACCGTGCCGAGGATGACGCCGATCAGCGAGCCTTCGCCGCCGCGCAGCGAGAAGCCGCCGAGCACGGCGGCCGCGATGGCGTAGAGTTCGTAGAACTGGCCGTGGCTGGCCGGCGAGATCGAGCGCGTGTACATGGCGAAATAGATCGCCGACAGTGCCGTCAGCACGCCGCAGATGACATAGGCGGCCATGACGACGCGGCCGGTGCGGATGCCCGAATATTTCGCCGCCTCCTCGTTCTTGCCGATGGCGTAGAGATAGCGGCCGAAGACCGAGCGGTGCAGCACCACCCACATGACGATGGCGATGACGATGAGCGCGATGAAGCTGTTCGGCACGCCATAGGAGCGCCCGGCGGTGAGGAATTCGAGCTCGGGAAAATTCTGGCCGAAGGCGAAGCCGGCGGTGCCGTCGGCGGTGTAGAAGCGGGCGACGCCGCGGTAGATCAGAAGACCGCACAGCGTGACGACGAACGGCTGCAGCTTGAGCCTTGTGATCAGCCAGCCATGCACCAGGCCGATGATGGCGCCAAGAAAGAGGATCAGCACGAAGGCCAGTGGCCACGCCACCTCGCGCACGGCGATGAAGTCGATGAACAACGTTCCCAGCAGCGCAACCACCGAGCCGACCGACAGTTCGATGCCGCCGGTGATGATGACGAAGGCCTGGCCGATCGACAGGATGCCGAACAGGCCGATCAGGTTCGAGGTGTTGGCGAGGTTGATCGGCAACAGGAAGCGCGGATTGATGATCGCCACGATGGCGCCGACCACCAGGATCAGGATCAGCAGGCCGAGATCTTTCTTGCTCATCGTTTTCTCCCCAATGCCTGAGCAGATCGCGCTTGCGCGAGACCCCGGCAAAAACCTATTTCGGCTGCTTACCCACCGCCAGCAGCAGCACGTTTTCCTGGCTGAACCGGTCCTTGTCGAGAATGCCCGAGATCTGGCCCTCATGCATGACGGCGATGCGGTCGGACACGCCGATCACCTCTTCCATGTCTGAGGAGATCATCAGCACGGCGACGCCGGCATCGGCGAGAGCGCGCATCAGCCCGTAGATTTCCGCCTTGGCGCCGATGTCGATGCCGCGCGTTGGCTCGTCGAGGATCATCACTTTCGGATTCATGGCCAGCCATTTGCCGAGCACGACCTTCTGCTGGTTGCCGCCCGACAGCGTTCCGGTGCGCGTTTGCACCGACGGCGCCTTGATGCCGAGATCTTTCTTTTGTTTCTCGGCGGTGGCGGTCTCGGCGCTTGCGGACACCAGGGAGCGTCGCGCATGCGCCGGCAGATTGGGCAGCGAAATATTCTGGGCGATCGACAGGTCGAGCAGGATGCCGGTCAGCTTGCGGTCCTCCGGCACCAGGAAGATGCCATGCGCGACGGCGTCGGCCGCCGAGCCGAGCACAAGCGGCTTGCCGTCGAGCTCGAGCGCGCCGCCAAGACTTGAGTCGATGCCGAAGAAAACCCGCGCCAGTTCGGTGCGGCCGGAGCCGACAAGGCCGGCAAGGCCGAGGATTTCGCCGCGCCTGACGTCGAGATCGACCGGCCGGCCGGGATAGGCTGGCGTGCGGATGGCCTTGGCCGAAAGCGCTGTGGCGCCGGGCGCGCGCGCGGCCTCGGAGGCCTTTTCGCGCTCCTTCAGCATGCGGCCGATCATCAGCTTGACCATCTGGTCATGGCCGATGTCGCTCTTCGGCAAGGTGCCGGCCAGCATGCCGTCGCGCAGCACGACGACGCGGTCGGCGACGCGCTCGACCTCGTGCAGGCGGTGCGAAATAAAGATGACGCTGATGCCGTCGGCCTTCAGCGCCTTGATGACGTCGAGCAATTTGTCGGTTTCGGCGAGCGGCAGGCTCGATGTCGGCTCGTCGAGGATGACCAGCCTTGCCTCGATCGACAGCGCCTTGGCGATCTCGACCATCTGCTGCTGCGCCAGCGACAGAGCGGCGACCGGTGTGTCGGCGGAAAAATTGGCGCCGACGCGCTTCAGCAGCGGCGCCACCATGGTGCGCAGTTTTGCGCGGTCGACAAGCCTGAGCGGCCCGGCGCGCAACGGCTCGCGGCCGAAGAAGATGTTGGCGGCGACATCGAGATTGTCGAACAGATTGAGTTCCTGGTGGACGAAGGCGATGCCCGAGCCCAGGCTGGCTTCGACGGTCAGGCTATTGTGGGCGATGCCGTCGACGGTGATCGTGCCGTTGTCCGGCGTGGTGACGCCGCCGAGTATCTTCATCAGTGTCGATTTGCCGGCGCCGTTTTCGCCGACGAGGCCGATGACCTCGCCCGGCCTGACCTCCATGGAGAAGCCGTCGAGCGCGACGACGCCCGGATAGGTCTTGCGCACGTTCTCGAGGCTGAGGAACGGGGTGGTCGTGGCGATGGATGTGTCGGAATAGTTCATCATGCCTGACAGCAGTTGGCGGGCTCACAGACTGACTGGCCTGATCGAACCCGTCAATAAAAAGCGAGGCGTCGCGCTACCCCTCACCCTCACCCTCTCCCCGTATAGCTAGCGTGCGCACACATTTGCTTCGGGGTCAGTTTGGTTTGGCAAGGGCGAAGCCGTCTGCGATGGCGTGGAAGCGCCTGAGGC
>NZ_JAMYKV010000028.1:0-84954 GCF_040317535.1 Mesorhizobium sp. M1409 | reverse complement strand
CAATCCGAGCCGACCAAGAGACCGATCCTCCCTCAATCAGATGGCCTTCATATATGAATAGATTTCCCCGGACAGCCCTGCCGTTCACGGGGAGAAATGCCCGGCAGGGCAATGAGGGGCGGCGCCTACTTCGACGCTTGGTGATCTGCCCAAAAATTGGAAACTGTCGTTAGACTGAAGCGATTGCCCTGAGACCAGCGGCTTGCCCGTTGACAGCATTTAAGTTGTAGGATGATATGTATAAGCATACACACCTGCAACAAAGCCGGCCCGACAATGACCATCCACGGCATCTCGCCCGACATTCTCGCAGCACTGGAGCGCGTCCTGGGACAGAGCGGCGTGGCCGCCGATGCCGCTGGCATGGAAAAGTATCTCGGGGACTGGTCCGGCGATCATCATGGCGGCGCCCTTGCCGTGCTGAAGCCGGCCTCGGTCGCCGAGGTTCAGGCCACTGTCCAGCTGTGCGGCACGCTCGGGCTGGCGATGATTCCGCAAGGCGGCAACACCGGGCTTGTCGCCGGCGCAATCGATATCGGCACGAGCCGAGGCGCGGCGGTCATCAGCCTGGAGCGGTTGAACAGGATCCGCCTCGTCGACGCCGACAATTTCATCCTGCAGGCTGATGGCGGCTGCATCCTGCAGCACATCAAGGATGCCGCCGAAGATCGGGATTGCGTGTTTCCGCTAGCGCTCGGCGCCCAGGGAAGCTGCCAGATCGGCGGCAACGCGGCGAGCAATGCCGGTGGCGTCAACGTACTGCGCTACGGAATGACCCGTGACCTCATTATCGGCCTGGAAGTGGTGCTGCCGGACGGCGAGCTGTGGAGCGGCTTTTCCGGCCTGCGCAAGGACAATCGCGGCTACGACCTGAAGCAGCTTTTCATCGGCAGCGAAGGAACGCTGGGCATCATCACCGGTGTCGAAGTCAAGCTGTTTCCGAAACCCGGCCGCATCGAGACGGCTTATCTGGGCCTTCCCTCGTTCGAAGCGGCCATCGCGCTGTTCCGGCAGGCCCGGCGCGGATGCTCGGACCTGATATCCGCCTTCGAGATCATCGGCTCGGAATGCGTGGAGCTTGCGCATCTGGTCGACCCGACCGTCGTCGCCCCGGTCGCCGCCCCCGTTCATGTGCTGATCGAACTGTCGTCGAGCACAGCCGTCGACCTGCGCACGCTGCTGGTCGATTTCCTGGCCGGCGCAATGGAAAACCAACTCGTCGCCGATGCCGTCCTGGCCGAGAGCAGCGCACAGGCCAGGGCTTTCTGGGCGATTCGCGAAGGGCTGGTCGAGGGGCAAGCCAAGCGTGGCTATCACGTGCGCACCGATCTTTCGGTGCGTATCTCCGATATTCCCACGCTGATCGCCGATGCCCGGCGGTTTGTTACGCGGGAGCATCCGGGCTGGGTTTCCCAGGCCTATGGCCATGCCGGCGACGGCAACGTCCATTTCAACGTGCTGCCGCCGCTTGGCCTTGCCGAGCCCGACGCGCGTGCCAGGGGCGCCGACATCACGGCCGGGCTGTACGAGGTCATCAATGCCCTTGGCGGCTCGATCAGCGCCGAGCACGGCATCGGCCGCACTCGCCAGCGCGTCTACTGGACGGGAATGTCTCCCGTCCACCGTCGGCTCGTCAGCGCGCTAAAGAATGCCATCGACCCTAGTGGGCTGATGAACCCCGGCTGCCTCTTTCCCGCGACGGAGACCTTGTCATGAAACAACGACTGGCTGCCATCGGCACTGTCGAGGCATTGCCGCGCCGGGTCGCGGCGTTCCTCAGCCGCGAGATCGAATCAGGCGACCTCAATCCGGGCAGTTTGCTGCCGACAGAACAGCAGCTCTCGGAGAAATTCGGCGTCAGCCGAAACGTGGTGCGCGAGGCGATCGCGCAATTGCGCGCCGATGGCATGGTGGAAGCGCGACAAGGCATCGGCTCCTTCGTGTTGGCACCGGAGCAGCGGGCAACGATCCGCATCGACCGCGAGGCGCTGAAGGAAGGGCAGAATATGGAGCGGCTCTTCGAGCTGCGCTGCATTCTCGAGGCCGAGTCGGCCGCGCTTGCCGCCGAGCGGCGCGAGCAGGAGCATCTCGACGCCATCAAGGCTGCGCTCGACCGCATGAGCGGCGAGGAGCGCTGGGAAGACGGCAGCATCGACGCCGATCTTCTGTTTCATCGCGAAATCGCCCGGGCGACAGGCAACAGCTACATCCACACCTTCATTTCCTTCGTCTGCGAACAGATTCGCCGCTCGATCTACTACGCGCGACAAACCAACCCGTTGCACGACCTGGTGGAAGTCAATGTCGGCGAGCATGTGCGCATCTATGAGGCGCTGGTCGCCGGCGACCCGGCAGAAGCCGAGGCGGCGATGCGCGCGCATATCATCGGCGCCGCCAATCGTGTCGGCGTCAGGCTGCCGACGTCGCGTGGCCAGCGCGCCGACGGAGGGAAATAGCCATGTCGCTCGGAACCGCATACCGGATTTCGGACGTATGTCTGCTTGTCGAGGACATCGAGCGAACGCTGGCATTCTATGTCGACAAGCTCGGCTTCCGCCTGCGCCGGCGCGCCGAAGGCTTTGCCGACTTCCATGGCGAGGGCGTGACGCTTGCCGCCTGGGAGATCGACCATATCAGCCAGCATACCGGCGTCTCGAAGCTGCGTTCGCCGCGCCACGCGCACAAGGTCTGCGTCGCGGTCAAGCTCGACGCACCCGGCGAGATCGACCGCCTGTATTCCGAGCTGACCGCCAAGGGCGTGCCCTTCCAGGGTCCGCCCGAGGATTACGTCTGGAACGCGCGCTGCGCCTATTTCACCGACCCGGACGACACGCTCTGGGAACTCTACGCCTGGCTCGACGGCGGCCCCGGCGACTACCACGACGAACAGCCGTAGACGACACCGCGCCAAGGGAACGGCGCGCAAGGAAGAGACAGACAAGTCTTGCAACAGGAGCGAAAAATGAGTGGGAACAATCATTACAACGTGAATCGCCGCAGCTTGATGAAATCCGGCCTGGCGGCCGCGGCCGCGGCCGCCGCATCGGCCGGCATGCAACTGGTGCTGACCCCCGGCGCGAAGGCGGCCGGAAAGGTCGTCATCCAGTATGACTGGCTGATGTCCAACGGCCAGATCGGCGACATTGCCGCCGTCGTCAACGGCTACTTCAAGGACGCCGGGCTCGACGTGGAATTCAGCCCGGGCGGCCCCAACGCCTCGACCGTGCCGCCGGTGATCTCGGGTGCGGCACAGCTCGGCCAGTTCTCCGAAACGCCGCAGCTTTTCGCGGCTCGCGCCAGCGGCGTACCGGTCAAGATCATCGCTTGCGGCTTCCGCACCGGCCCTTACGCCTTCACCTCGAAGGCGGCAAATCCGATCCGCGACATCGCCGACCTCAAGGGCAAGAAGATCGGCATCCAACCGACCGCGCGTTTCGTCATCGACGAGATCCTGGCCAAGAACGGCATGAGCCCGTCCGACGTCACCGTCGTCAATGTCGGCTTCGACAAAGGGCCGCTGGTGCGTGGCGATGTCGATGCGATCGGCGGTTGGATCACCAACACGCAGGCATTGAGCGTCGTCGGCGATGACCGCATCGACCTTCTGGTGCGCGATCTCGGCCTGAATTCCTACGCGGACGTCTACTTCGCCACCGACGCCGCAATCGAAAAGGATCCGGACACGCTGGCGAAATTCATCGGCGCCGTCGCCAAGGGCTGGGGCTGGGTGCACGCCAACCCGCAGGACGCCGTGAAGAAAATGGTCGCCGCCTATCCCGAAATGGACCTCGGCTGGGAAGAGAAGACCATCAACCTCGTGCTGAAACTCTCCTTCGATGCGGCAACCGCCAAGGATGGCTGGGGGACGTTCGACCCGGCATCGATCGAGGAGCAATTGGCACTGCTGGACAAGGTTGGGCAGTATCCGAACGGCCGGCCAGCCACCGCCGACGTCCACACCACCAAGATCCTCGAACTTTCGGCCACCGAGCGGCCGAAGCTCGACGCACCCGCCGCCTGATGGCGAGCGCGATCGAAGCCAGCAGGCTGGATGTCGGCTATGACGGCCGCCAGGCGGCCGTCAAAGTGCTCTCCGGCCTCGACCTCAGCGTCGAGACCGGATCCTTCCTGTCGATCCTTGGGCCTTCCGGCTGCGGCAAGTCGACCTTGCTCCGGGTGGTTGCCGACCTGCTCGATCCGCTCGGCGGCACGATCAGCGTGCTCGGCGACACGCCTCATGCTGTCCGGTCGCGCCGCGATGTCGGCTTCGTCTTCCAGGACTCGACCTTGCTGCCCTGGCGCACGGTGCGCGACAATGTGCGTCTGCCGCTTGGCGTCGGGCAAGGCAGCCTGACCCGCAAAATCGAGGACCGCAGTGACGAATTGCTCGATCTGATGGGGCTTGCCGGCTTCGGTGAGCGCCTGCCGCACCAGCTTTCCGGCGGCCAGCGCCAGCGCGTGGCGATCGCCCGAGCATTGCTTGGACAACCAAAACTGCTGCTGATGGACGAACCGTTCGGGGCACTCGACGAGATCACCCGCGACCGCCTCAACGACGAGCTGCTTGCTTTGTGGCGGCGCACGGGCACGACGATCCTGTTCGTCACCCATTCGATCGCCGAAGCCGCCTATCTCGGTGAGCGGGTCATCGTTCTGGCCGCCAATCCGGGGCGACTGGTCAAAGACCTGGACATGCGGCCGCTCAAGCAGGAGGGCAACCGCTGCTCGCGTGAGGACCCGTCAATCGTCGCCGCCATGGCCGACCTGCGCACCGCGCTGGAGCGCGCGTCGTGAGGCCGGCGCCGCTGTCTCCGCAGTTGGCAATCGCCCTGCCCGTTCTCGGCGCGGCGTCGCTGCTTGTCACCTGGCAGTATCTGCTGCCGCTTCTCGGCGTGCCGGCCTATATCGTGCCGACGCCGACGGCGATATCAGGCGTCTTCCAGAAGAATTTCGCGTTGCTCATCGACAATCTCAGGCCGACGCTGATCGAGGCGCTGGCCGGCTTCGTCATCGGCAATCTGGCTGCCGTCCTGCTGGCTGTCGTGTTCGTGCACAACCGCATCCTTCAGGCAGCCTATTTTCCGATCGTGCTGTTCTTCAACACCATTCCGATCCTGGCGCTGTCGCCGATCATCATCCTGATCTTCGGGCTCGGCATGACGCCGAAGATCGTCATCGCGGCGGTGATCTGTTTCTTTCCGACGCTGGTGAACATGATCCGTGGCCTGGATTCGGCCAGCGATAACGAGCACGAGCTATTTCGGGTGCTGTCGGCGACACGCTGGGAGATATTTTGGGACCTGCGCCTGCCGCGTGCGCTGCCGATGCTGTTCTCCTCACTCAGGATCGCCTCGGCGACGGCGGTCATCGGCGCCATCGTCGGTGAATGGATCGGCTCGGACAAGGGCCTCGGCGCGCTGATTATCCAGGCGAGCTTCAACTACCAGTCGGACCGGCTTTACGCGGCGATCGTTTTGTCATCGTGCCTGTCGATCGCGCTGTTTTGTGCCGTGGTGATGGTTGAGCGCCGGGTCATCAAATACTGAGCCGGCGAGCTGTTTTTTGCCGATCCGTGCTCTACGGCGCCGTGCGCAGGCAAACCGCCTGCCGTAGCCTCATCCTCAGGATTTGACGTGGATCTCCCGCGGGAACTTGGTCAGCGTCTCATTGCCGGTTTCGGTGACCAGGATGGTCTCGCTGATCTCGATGCCCCAGCCGTCCATCCACATGCCGAGGATGGAATGAACGACGTTGCCTGATTCGAGCACCGTCTTGTCGCCCGGCCTGAGGCTGATCGTGTGTTCGCCCCAATCCGGCGGATAGGCGACGCCGATGGAATAGCCGATGCGCGACTCTTTCTTCAGTCCATGGCGCTGGATGACCTTGCGCCAGACGCCCTCGACGGCTTCGGCTGATGTTCCCGGCCTGACCGCGTCGAGCACCGCATCCATGCCCTCGATCACCGCTTTTGCCGTATCCGAGACCTTTGTCGGCGTTTTGCCCAGTTGCAGGGTTCTTGCCAGTCCGGCGGCATAGCGGCGGCAGACGCCAGCGAGTTCCAAGGCAATCGTCTCGTTTTCGCCAAACCGCCTGTCGCTCCACATTATGTGCGGCGCGGAAGCATTCTCGCCACCGAGAATTGTCGGCGGAAGCGCGGTGATATCACCCGCGAAGTCAGGGCTGCCGGCGATCTGCGCCGCCTGGATGGCGGCGATGGCATCGCATTCGCGAACTCCCGGCGCGATCACCTCGAAGGCCCGCGTGACCGCCGCTTCGGCCAGGGTCGATGCCTTGCGCAAATAGGCGATCTCGGGCGGCGATTTGACCGCGCGGATCCAGTTCACCAACAGATCGGCATCTTGCCATTTCGCATTGGGAAGTCCGGCGACAAGCCGGGCATGTGCTTTCGGGGAGAAATAGTAGGCTTCGAGTTCGATGCCGATAGCGCGGTTCCCCCAGCCCTTCGCCACGATCCAGTTCGCGATCCAGTCCATCGGATGACGATCGACACGCTGAACGTGACCCTCCGGGAAGCCAACCACGTTCTCGGGCTTCATCCAGGCTGTCAGAAGACCGCCGGCCGCATCCATGGCGCGCCCGATCCAGACCGGCTCGACCTCCTCGATTGGAACGAGCACGACCTGGGGCGTGTAGAATGACCAGCCATCATAGCCGGTGATGTAATGCTGGTTGGCAACGTCGTTGACAACAAGGAGCTCGAGACCGCGCTTGGCCATCTCGGCGCGGATCTTGCGAAGCCGCTGTTGGTACTCGTCGCGGGCAAACGGCAATTCGATCATCCTTGCTCCATGCTTTGTCGGATCAACGGTCGCGGGTTCGCCCACCTTTGAGACGCTTTCGACATGGCGGCAATCGGCCAGCGTGGCGCGTGAGCAGGTCCTGAACCGGGTTACGTTTCGATTTATTTTTGAATTCCATTTGACTGAATAAATAACAGGTGCGAAGCTACCACCTCCTAAGGGCGCAAATCATGGCACTGCGGGGGACCAATCAGGAGTTCGGGCGGCCGTACAACCGGCGCATCGTGCTTGAGTCGATCCGCCTGCATGGGCCGATCGCTCGTGGCGAGATTGCCCGGCGCGTCGGCCTCACCGTCCAGACGGTGTCCACCATCGTTCGCGAACTGGAAGAACAGGGCTACATCCTGTCGCTGCGCGAAGAACCGAAGGGGCGCGGCCTGCCACCGGCGACCCTACGGATCAACCCCGAGGGCGGCTATGCCGTCGGCACTCACATCACCCCGCTCGGTATCAGTGCCGCCTTGATCAATCTGAGCGGCGACGTGATCGAGAGCACTTACCGCGAGGCGCCGAACGCGACGCCGGACCACGCCTTCGACCTCATCGCGGCGATGGTGAATGAATTGACCGGACTGCGGGCTGGAGGACGGGTTCTCGGCGTCGGCATGGCCCTGCCCGGCCCGTTCGATGTCGAATCCATGAGTTTTGTCGGTCCGACCACCATGACCGGCTGGAAGGATGTGGCGCTGGGTGAGCGGCTGGCGGCTTCCACCGGGCTGCCGGCCTTCTTTGAAACCGACATGGCGGCCGCGGCCATGGGCGAGCGCCTCTACGGCCTCGGCGCGCAGTTTTCCGAATATTACTATCTCTATTTCGGCGTCGGCCTTGGCGGCGTCATGGTTCATGACGGCTCCGCGTTGCGCGGCGCCTGGGGCAATGCCGGCGAGATCGGGCACATTCCCGTCGTTCCCGGTGGCGAGGCCTGCCCGTGCGGCAACAGCGGTTGTCTCGAAAGATACCTCTCGCTCGAGGCGCTCCGGCGCTGGAACGGCAGCGAGGCCGAATGGGTGGCCGAAGTCGCACCGATCTTTCACAATGCCGTCGCCGTCATCGAGAACCTGTTCGACCCTGAAACGGTCATCCTTGGCGGGCTGGCGTCCACCGATCTGCTCGAAATGCTGGCTGGTTCGGCCGGAGGCCTGCACAACTCCGTTTCCGCACGGAAGGACCGCACGACGCCTCGAATCCTCGTCGCGCGCGGCGGGCAACATTCGGTGTTGCGCGGCGCCGCCGCCCTTGCGGTTTCTGGGGTGCTGTCACCGCGCTTCGGGCAGATGTTTGCTGCCGAACGCGAACGCGAGCGCGACCTTATCAAAGGCAGGGAGATTGCGGCATGAACGAACCCCTGCTGGTGCTCGACAACGTCACCAAGAATTATGGCGCTATCGAAGCGCTCAAGGGGATCAGCTTCTCGATCGGCAAGGGCGAGGTCGTGGCGCTGCTCGGCGACAACGGCGCCGGCAAATCGACGCTGGTCAAGATCATCGCCGGCGGACTGGAGCCGACCTCGGGCCGCATGCTGTTCGAGGGCAAGGAGTTCCTTGCCCGGTCGCCCGCCGAGGCCAAGGCGGCGGGCATCGAGACCGTCTACCAGGACCTGTCGCTGTGCACCAATGTCGACGTCGTCGCCAATTTCTTCATGGGCCGCGAGATCACCAGGAAGGTTCTTGGCATTCCCGTGCTCGACGAGCGCGCCATGGAAGCCGTCGTCGGAAAGGCGCTGGCCAGTGCCGGCACCCGCATTCCCTCGCTGCGCACCAATGTCGAGCACCTTTCGGGCGGCCAGCGGCAGGCCATCGAGCTCAACCGCTTCGTGCACTGGGGCGGCAAGCTGGTGCTGCTCGATGAACCGTTCGCAGCGCTTGGCGTCGAACAGACGCGGCGCGGCCTCGACATGATCCGCCAGGTGGCGAACCAGGGCATCGGCGTCGTCATCATCACTCATATCATGCAGCAGGCCTTCCAGGTCGCCGACCGGATCGTGGTGATCCGGCAAGGCGTCGTGGCGGGTGATGTCGCACGCAACAAAACAAGTCCCGATGCGGTGATCAACATGATCACCGGAGAGACGCTTGCCGGTGCCGGACCGACAGGCTGAGGGACAAAAGAGGGGTCCGGCGTAAAAGAGGAGCGAACGACATGAAGCGAATACTTCTTGCTGTCTTCGGTATCCTTGCACTGGCCTTTGCCACGCTCACGCCGGCATTCGCCCAGTCCAAGGGTATCGTCTACTATATGGTGCCGACCCTGCTGGACGAGTTCCAGACCGGCTCGGTGAGCGCGCTGGAGCTGTTCCTGAAGCAGACCGGCTACGAGATGAAGACGCTGAACGCCGACAACAAGACCGACGCCCAGCAATCGCAGATGAACGACGTCATCGCGCTGAAACCGGCGGCCATCATCCTGGCGGCGGTCGACTTCAATGCGCTGAAACCGTCCATCGAGGCCGCCCGCGCAGCCGGCATCCCGGTGGTCGAGTTCGACCGCCAGATCACGTCGACACCGTCCGACTTCACCTCTGTCGCCGGAACGGTCGAGATCGGCTACGTCGCCGCCGAGCAGGCCGAGAAGCTGCTGAAAGCCAAGAACGGCTCGGTGAAGGGCAAGATACTGCAGGTGCTCGGTGACCCCGGTGACCCCTACACGCTCGACATCCAGAAGGGCTTTGAAGAGAAGATGAAGGCGTTTCCGGACGTCAAGATCATCTCGCTTCCGGCCATGCAGTGGGAAGCCAGCAATGCCGGCACCATCGTTGCCGACCAGATGCTGGCGAACCCCGACATCGACCTGATCTTCAGCCATGCCGCGCACCTTTCGGTCGCTGCCGTCGCCTCGCTCGAGGCCGCCGGCAAGAAGCCGGGCGACGTCATGCTGATGAGCTCGAACGGCGCTCCGGTCGGCCTCGACCTGATCCGCAAGGGCTGGCTCAACGTCGAAGTCGAGCAGCCGCTCTACGCGCAGGCCGCGGCCGTCGCCATGTTCATGGACAAGATCGCCAAGAAGGAAGAGATCAAGCCCGGCGAGTATGAGGTGCTTGGCCTGAAATCGACCGTGACCAAGGAAGCCTGGGGCCCGAACATCAAGATCCCTGGTGCCGCCATCACCAAGGAGAACGTCGACAACCCGGCCTTCTGGGGCAACCAGAAGCCGCCGACGGACACCGTCAAGTCGGTCGACTAGTCATCCGAAAGCGCTCCGGGCCGTGGCGGCCCGGAGCCTGCCCTTTCACAACGCCGCGTCCGAAAGGACGCCGTGGCGAATTTGAATCCGCGCCTGGACCAGACGAAATCGAATTGATTTCGCGGGGCATGCGCCAACCGGATCAGCCCATGAACCCGCGCACACGCAAAGCCCTGGAGTTCGTTCTCGACAACCTCGTCTGGTTCATGCTGCTGTTCGTGCTGGTGGTCTTTTCCATCTTTGTTCCGAACTATTTCCAGCTCGGCATCTTCGCCAACATCATCGAGGCTTCCAGCGTGCTCGGCGTCATGTCGATCGGCCTGGCGCTGGTCATCATCGCCGGTCACATGGACCTGTCGGTCGAATCCGTGGCAGCGCTCAGCGCCATGGCGGTCGGCATCCTGTTCTGCTCGTCGGGCATCGGCATGGGCGTGAAATTGCATCCGGAATGGCTGATGGTTCCGGTTTCGCTGTTCGTTGCGCTGGCCGTCGGCGGCATCATCGGCGCCTTCAACGGCTACCTGGTGGTCAAGGTGAAGATGAGCGCCTTCATCATCACGCTGGCGTCCTACATCTGGGTGCGCGGCCTCGTGCTGGTGATTTCGGGCGGCCGCTCGGCACAGGATCTTGCGCCGGCCATCCGCTGGTTCGGCATCCAGCGCCTGATCGGCCTGCCGCTGACCGCCTGGATCGCGGTCGCCTGTTTCGTCGTCTTTTCGCTGATCATGGCCAAGACGCCGTTTGGTCGGCATCTCGTGATGATCGGCGGCAACGAGACCGCAACCTTCCGTGCCGGCATCCGCGTCAACCGCAATCTCGTCATCGCCTTCGTACTCGCCGGCGCCATCGCCGGCCTTGCCGGCTGGCTGCTGGCGATCCGCACCTCGGGCGCCACCGCCAATCTCGGCGTCGGCCTGCTGTTCAACGCCTTCGCCGCCGTCGTCATCGGCGGCGTCAGCCTGAAAGGCGGCGTCGGCACCCTGCCCGGCGTCTATGCCGGCGTGCTTTTGCTCTCGGCCATCAACACGGCGATCAACCTGATGGGCCTGCCGGCCAACTTCACCCAGGTCATCCACGGCCTGCTGGTGCTGGCCGCCGTGCTGCTCGACGCTTTCAAGCAAACCATCCGCCAAAGACTCGCATGACAGGACGGCTCGCATGACCGGACGACTGAAAGACAAGGTGGCGCTGATCATCGGCAGCGCCCGCGGCATCGGCAAGGGCATCGCCCTGCGCTTTGCCGAGGAAGGTGCAAAGCTTGTGCTCGCCGACACCGAGGTCGAGGCGGGGCAAGCGACCGCGCACGAACTCGGCGTCCCTTTCATCCGCACCGACATCTCGCAAATGAGCGACGCCGAGGCCGCCGTGGCGCTGGCGCTAAAGCACCATGGCCGCCTCGACATCATCGTGCAGAATGCCGGCATCTATCCCTGGCAGCTGATCGAGCACACCAGCGCCGACGACTGGGACCGTGTCATGGCGGTCAATCTGCGCGGCACCTTCAATGCCAGCCGCGCGGCCCTGGTGCCGATGA
This sequence comes from Mesorhizobium sp. M1409, assembly GCF_040317535.1. Lineage (NCBI taxonomy): Bacteria > Pseudomonadati > Pseudomonadota > Alphaproteobacteria > Hyphomicrobiales > Phyllobacteriaceae > Mesorhizobium > Mesorhizobium sp. M1409. Next base: position 73,419 of record NZ_JAMYKV010000028.1, on the reverse strand, counting down.
AAGCGCAAGGCTTTGGCCGCATGCTCTACACCTCGTCCATCACCGGCCCGCACGTCACCAGCCCGGGCCATGGCCATTATTCGGCCAGCAAGGCCGGGATCAACGGCTTCATCCGTGCGGCGGCGCTGGAATTTTCCGGCTACGGCGTCACCGTCAACGGCGTCGAGCCCGGCAACATCCTGACCGAGGCGATCGAGCTGCATCGTGGCGCCGCCTATATCAAGAACATGGAGGACTCCATCCCGCTCGGCCGCCTCGGCAGCCCGCGCGACGTGGCCAACGCCTTCCTGTTCCTCGCCTCCGACGATGCCAGCTACATCACCGGCACGACCATCGTCGTCGATGGCGGGCAGTTGCTGCCGGAAGGCAATGATTTTCGGCTCTTGCCGCCGCGATCACCGCAGGAATGACGATGGACTGCTGAGTCTCCTGACGAGGAACGGGAATGAGAGCTGTAACTTCAAGTGGCAGACTTATCGCCCGCGCACTAGTTGTCAAATATCCCCAAAGTTGCAGTGGAACAACTTCGCATCTCAAAGGTTGTTCATCAAGTGCTGACCAACGGGGATATTTGGGAATGACCGACGAAATCAGAACCAGTCATATTTACCAGCGGACTCATGCTTTGGCAGAGGACGGCGTCCACCACTCGCCTGCCGAGATCGTTGCCACATTGCTGGCCGAGGGCTATCCGGAAGCAGCCGAGCTGTTGAACTCCAAAAACATCCATGCCGACCTGCGCCGGGTTTGCGATGCCGCGGCTGATGGACAGCCAGCCACTCCGCACCGCGCGCTTCGCCATTGACGCGGGCCGTGGATGGATTGTGTGATTGGAATGGTGGGCGATGACGGGCTCGAACCGCCGACATCTTCGGTGTAAACGAAGCGCTCTACCAACTGAGCTAATCGCCCGCTCCGGGCCGGACCTTTAAGCGGTCGGGATCGGCTTCGCAAGGCCAAATGAATGTGGGACACCCTGGTTGGACGCCGGTTTTGCCAACAAAACGCCGGCTGTCAAAAAACCTTCTCCTGTTTGCTGTTATGCTGTCCTGTCGCGCTTGACACCCGGTGGCGAACCCCTTATCCAGCGCCCAACGACGAACACGGCTGACACGTGTTCGCCATGCGCGGGTGTAGCTCAGTTGGTTAGAGTGCCGGCCTGTCACGCCGGAGGTCGCGGGTTCGAGCCCCGTCACTCGCGCCATTTAACTTGCTGATAGTTAAATGGTTTTCGCGCTAAGTGGGCTTTGGCCTTGTCAGGCAATCGGACCATGTAAGCAGGCTGCGAAGAATTCGCGGACGACTGCAGCCGCTTGAAGCGCGCGCCCCCTAGATGCGCGCAGCGCCATTCTCCCGGCTGCCAAAATGCCGTGCCGGTGATGCAGCCGGTCGATCGTCACTTGGCCTTTGGTCTGATCCGAAGCCTACCTCGATGATTCCGACCAGTGCGCGAACAAATTCAACCATATCGTTTGCCGTAATGGCGGCCTTGTCGGGACTTTGCCCAATGCGTTCGGCGGCTGCGCAACATGACAGGCGGATGAGATCGTAGTGTGAATCCCTTTCATCCTCCGGCATCGCCGCTAATTTCATGGCTCGGCGATGAATCAATCGCAGCAATTGTTCGAGAGCTGCTCCGACACTCATGCGTTTGCTCCGCATTGGTCGACCGTCCCACCGGAAACGTCGACGAGGAGGTGTTTCCCCCATCCCCCGTGATGTGGAAGGCTGCATCACGGCTGTTAATATATTGTTTATTGCTAATATAATGACGCTCCGCGGAGCTGTCCTGCCACCGGGAGCACTCGATCTCGCCAGCAAGCTCGTCCTGGGCCTCGCTATCGGCCTGGGCGTTGGCCTTGGAATGGCAATCGCGGGCTAGGCGGTTTGGCGCATTTAGACACACGGTGGCGGAAGCCTATCCGTGGATTGGTCTTGACCGATTTCTCATTGGACTCGGATTTACGGGCCAAGATGGCGACATCAGACGGGGCTCCGCCTCCAGAATATGGCTACCACCAAGCGCTCTTTGACAATCTTGCCATGCGCTGCCCTAACCTCATCCCCTCGCCAGCAGCGCCTCGACCTCCTGCAGCGTCGGCATCGACGGCGCGGTTCCTGGTCGCGTCACTGAAATTCCGGCGACCGCACAAGCAAAGCGCACGGCTTGCAGCGGCTCCACACCTCGCGAAAGGGCCGCGGCCAGCCCGCCATTGAAGGCATCCCCTGCCCCGGTGGTTTCGACCACCGGGGCAGCGCTGATGGCGGGAACATGGTCGGAGCGGTCCTTCGAGTGCAAAAGCGCGCCCTTGTCACCCAGTGTGACGATGACCGTGCCGACGCCCTTTTCAAGCAGACTGTCCGCGGCGCGGCGCGCCTCATCGACCGAGGAGACCTTCATCCCGGTCAGTTCCTCCGTCTCGGTCTCGTTGGGCGTGAGATAGTCGCAGAGCGTGTAGATGCGGTCGGGAAGCTTTGCCGCCGGGGCCGGGTTGAGGATCGTCGTCACCCCTGCCCCACGCGCGATCTCCAGCGCCCGCATGGCTGCTTCGATCGGCTGTTCGAGCTGGGTGACAAAGACGCCGGCACCGCCGATCAACCCGGCATTGGCTTCGATATCGGCCGGCGAGATCAGCATGGCGGCACCGGGGCTGACGATGATGGCGTTGTTGCCGGTCGTCTCCTCGACGAAGATGTAGGCGGCACCGGTATAGCTTTCCGGCGTGTCGATGACGGCATTCTTGACGCCCGCCCGCGCCCAGGTCTGCCTGGCCATGTCGGCGAAGGGGTCGACGCCGAGGCGGGTGAGGAAGGTGACGTCGGCGCCAAGCCTGCCGGCGGCGACCGCCTGATTCGAGCCCTTGCCGCCCGGACCCAGCGTGAAGGATGTACCGAGGAGGGTTTCCCCCATGCGCGGCTGCCGTTGTGCCCTGTAGGCGGTGTCGGCGACGAAGACGCCCAATATGACGACCGGCTTGCCCGAAGCCATGCCGCTACTCCGCATCCGGCGGAACGACGCCCTTGCGGAAGGCGAAGCAGCCATAGAAGCGGCGCTCGCCGGTCTGGATGACGCAATAGGCTTGTTTGGCGCGCTCGTAGAAGGCATAGCGCTCGACCGCTATCATCGGCCACGACTTGCCCTCGGCCGCGTCGACTTCCTTCTGCACTTCCTTCTGCACGGGCGGAATCTCATCCGGCTTGCCGACGATTTCCATGCGCGCGGCCGAGTCGTCGACGAACGTGTCCAGCGGGTAGAGCGACAGCACCGCCTTTGCAACCTCGGCGGCCGACGCATCGATGCGCAGCAGGCGGCCGAGCGCGGTCTGGCGCGCCACCGAATCGGACGGAAAATTGGTGTCGGCGATGATCAAATCATCGCCATGGCCCATTGCCCGCAATGCCTGCAGCACGTCGGCATTGAGCAGCGGGTTGATGCCTTTGAGCATGATATTCCTCGTGAAGTCCGGTTGAGATCAGAGACGCTTGCCGGTCTCGGCGTCGAAAAGGTGGACCTGGTCGAGCCGCGGCTTCAGGGTGAGCGTGTCGCCCGGCTTGAAGTCGTGGCGCTCGCGAAACAGCGCCACCATCTCGCCTTCGCCGAAGCGCAGGAAGACCAGCGTTTCCGAGCCGGTCGGCTCAACCACCGAAATCTTCGCCGGCACGCCATCGGGATGAATTTCGAGATGCTCCGGCCGCACGCCATAGACGATGGCCTGGCCGTCCTGTGCGGCATTGTCCGATGCAACCGGGAACAGCGTACCCGCGATGTCGACACCCGGCTTGGCGCCCTTGCGCATGACGCCCTTGAGCAGGTTCATCGAAGGCGAACCGATGAAGCCGGCGACAAACAGATTGGCCGGCCGGTCGAACAGTTCCAGCGGCGCGCCGACCTGCTCGATGCGACCGTCGCGCATGACGACGATCTTGTCGGCCATGGTCATGGCCTCGATCTGGTCGTGGGTGACGTAGATGGTGGTGGTCTTCAGCCGCTGGTGCAGTTCCTTGATCTCGGTGCGCATCTGCACGCGCAGCTTGGCGTCGAGATTGGAGAGCGGCTCGTCGAACAGGAACACCTGCGGATTGCGCACGATGGCGCGGCCCATCGCCACGCGCTGGCGCTGGCCGCCGGAAAGCTGGCGGGGATAGCGCTTCAGATAGGGATTGAGGTCGAGGATGTCGGCGGCGCGCTTGACCCGCTCGGCGACCACGGCCGGATCGGTTTTCCGCAGCTTGAGCGCAAAGGCCATGTTCTGCTCAACCGTCTTGTGTGGATAGAGCGCATAGTTCTGGAACACCATGGCGATGTCGCGCTTGGCCGGCGGCAGATGATTGACGATACGGTCGCCGATGGCGATCGTGCCGGCGGAGACGGTTTCCAGCCCGGCCACCATCCTGAGCAGCGTGGACTTGCCGCAACCCGAAGGGCCAACCAGCACCACGAACTGTCCGTCCGATATGTCGACGCTGACTTCGTGCAGAACCTTGACGGTTCCGAATGCCTTGGCCACCTTGCTGATCGCGACTTGCGCCATATCTCCCCCGTCGGTTCCATTAACCGTAGGCGCAGAAGCTAACCAACGCGACCGGTCAGGGCAAGTCGGTCTCTTATAGATAAAAACCCGTTCTCGTTGACACGGCGTTTGGTTGTGAGAATAGTGGCAGGCGCTGGTCAAAATGTCGGTACCCGATCCGCAATCGGAACTTCAATCGACGCAGGGTGGGGTCCTGCTAATTCGTTTCCGAACCGGGAGCATCGTTGGCGCTCCAGCGTCCGACAGTTGGTCAATTTATTCACACTGAAGTTCTGGGAGGAATAGGCGATGAGAACAGGTCTTTACGAGAAACTGGTTCGTGCCGGCGCCACAAGGCGTGACATATTGAAGGGTGCGGCCAGCATGGCCGCGATTGCAGCCGCATCGGGCGCCGGGCTCGGCGCCTTGACGCGCCCGGCTTCCGCCGCAAGCGAACTTCGCTCCAAAATCCTGCAGATTCCCGGCGTCGGCAAAGGCCAGCCGACGGATGCTGATTTCCAGAAGGTCGGTGAACTCTGCCTCGAGGCCACCAAGGCCAACGTGAAGGAAGGCGAATTCGCCGGCGTCGAGCTGACCTTCATGGGTCTCAACAACCAGAACCTGCATAATGTTCTGTTCCGCGGCTTTCTAAAGCCATGGGAGGCCTATACCGGCGCCAAGATCAGCTGGATCGACCTGGCGCAGGCCGATTACAATCCGCGCCTGCAGCAGGCTATTGCCACGAACACCATCGACTTCGATATCGTCGAGATGGGCGCGCCCTTCGAAGGCGACGTCTGCGGTAAGGGCCTGACCTCCGAGATGCCGGACTGGGTCAGGAAGCAGATCGATATGGATGACATTGTTGCCTATCTGAAGCCGCCGGTCGGCACCTGGAATGGCAAGCAATATCGCGTGACCGTCGACGGCGACACGCACAACTTCAACTACCGCACCGATGTGTTCTCCGACTCTGATCTGGCAGCAGCCTGGAAAGCCGATAGCGGCGACAAGGCAGGCCTGACGGAATGGGGCGTGCCGAAGACCTGGCAGCAGGTGCAGGCCGTGACCAAGTTCCTCAAGGGCAAGCAGATGAAGGGCCAGGACGTCTACGGCTACCTCGACGCGCCCAAGCCATGGGGTGGATTCGGCTTCTACTTCCTCGGCAGCCGTGCCAGTGCCTATGCCAAGCACCCTGATGACAAGGCGTGGCTGTTCGACGCCGATACAATGAAGCCGCGCGTCAACAACCCGGCCTGGGTGCGGGCGATCCAGGACGTGATCGACGCGCTGCCTTCCGAACCGCAGGATCAAATCAATGCCGACCCGAACCAGACCTGTTTCTCCCAATTCCTGGGCGGCACTGGTTCGATGCTGGCTTGGTGGGGAGACGCTGGCTCGAATGCGAAGACTAGCGACTCCTCGGTCGTCGGCGATGTCACCGGCTTCTCGATCCTGCCGGGCTCGGACGATGTCTACAACTCCAAGACAGGCAAATGGGACAAGCTCGCCAGCGGCCCGAACTATGCGCCGAACTGCGCCTATCTCGGCTGGGGCGTCTATGTCATGGCCCGCGTCGACAGCGACGAGAAGAAGAAGAAGGCGGCATGGTCCGCCGCTGCCCATCTCGGCGGCAAGGACCTGTCACTCTGGTGCGCCGCATATCCGTCGGGCTTCCAGCCCTACCGCAATTCCCACTTCGATATTCCGGAATGGGTGGCTGCCGGCTATGACGAGGCCTTCATCACCTCGTATCTCAAGTCGGAAGCCGACAGCTACAACCATCCGAACGCGGCGATCGAGCCACGCATCCCCGGCATCTTCCAATACTACAGCGCCGCCGAGGACATTCTGGCCAACACCTTCGCCGGCAAGATGAAGGCGCAGGAAGGCGCCGACGCGATCGCGGCGGCCTGGGAGAAGCTGACCGACCAGATCGGCCGCGACAACCAGGTCAAGCTCTACAAGGCTTCGCTCGGCATGTAGGCTGGCCTATGAACCGTGGTCCGGCGGAAACGCCGGACCATTTTAGACCGGCTCCGGCTCCTTGAGAGCCTTCAAACGGGCGAGATTTGTGGCAGACCAGACTTCGACCGCAAACCAGTGGCCGGCAGACGCCGGCACTTCCGATCTGATTTCTCCAGGCCGCAAACGGCTCGGCTGGGTCCTGATGGCCGTTGCAACGCTCGGCCTGCTGGCGACGATCGTGATGGAAATCCTCTACAAGGGCAGCGCCGATACGATCGGCTTCGAGACCTGGCGCCCCGTCGTCTACGCCTATGTGCTGTGGGGCGTGGCTATCGGCATCGGCCAGGTGATGACGCGGGGCGAGGACGGCCAGCGTGCCCTGTTCCTGCTGCCGGCGCTGCTGTTCACCATAGCCATGGTGATCTTCCCGACGCTGTTCGGTTTCTACATCGCGCTCACCGACTGGAACCTCAGTTCCTTCAGTGGCCGCAGGTTCAATGGGCTCGACAATTTCTGGCAGATGCTGGGCGATCCCTACTACCGCAATGCGCTGGTCAACATGGTGCTCTATGTGCTGGCGGTAGCGGTCGAGTATGTCATTGCCTTCGGCCTGGCGCTGCTGCTTAACGCACAGATCGGGGCACGAAAATTCTTCCGCGTCGTTTTCCTGTTGCCGCTGATGCTATCGCCGGTCGCCGTGTCGTGGATGATCGGCAAGTCGCTGATGGAATACCGGTTCGGGCCGGCGGCGACGCTGGCGCGCCATCTCGGCTGGGAGAATCCGGCCTTCTTCAGCGACCCGATCATCGCGCGCATCGCAATTATGGTGCTGGATGCCTGGACGTTCATTCCGTTCATGATGATCATGCTGCTGGCCGGCTTGCAGGCGATGTCGCGCGAGGTGCTGGAGGCCGCGCGGGTCGACGGAGCCAATGTGTGGCAGACCTTCTGGCAGGTCACCTTCCCGCTGATGCTGCCGGTGTCGGTGACGGCGGTGATCCTGCGGATCATCTTCAAGCTGAAGCTTGCCGACATCATCATTACGGTGACATCGGGCGGCCCGGGCGGCGCTACCGATTCCGTGTCGAGCTTCATCTACCGCGAATACCGCGACCGCTCGAATGTCGGCTACGGAACCATGCTGGCGATGGCCTATCTGGTGATCATCATCGTGTTCGTCACGTGGCTGTTGAAATTCGCCAACCGTTTTGTCCGCAATGTGAATTGAAGCAGGATGGGTCAATTGAAGCAAGATCGGGTGAATTGAGCTAAGATGAGTGTTCAGACCACCGAATATGTCGCCTCGGAGATCCGGTCGCCGGCGAGCTTCCTCGTCAGCCGCGTTTTCATCTATGGGGCGCTGGCCTTCTGGGCGTTCATCTGCCTGTTCCCGATCTACTGGACGATCACGACCTCGTTCAAGACCGCGGTGGACGTCACCCAGGGCCATCTCATCCCCTTCGTCGACTTCCAGCCGGACTGGAAGGGCTGGCGTTCGCTCGGCCTGTCGCCGGACTCGATCTTCCAGACCTCGACGGTGCGCGACGAGTTCCTCAAGCGCTTCATGAATTCGGTGATCACCTCGGTCGGCGCGTCGAGCCTCGCCATCGTCATCGGCAGCCTCGCCGCCTACGGGCTCACCCGCTACCGCTATCATTTCGCCTGGTTCAAGAACGAAGACATCTCGTTCTTCTTCCTGTCACAGTTGATCCTGCCGCCGGTGGTGCTGGCGCTGCCTTTCCTGGTGCTCTACCGGGAGGTCGGCCTGCTCGACACGCGCGTCGGGCTGATCCTGCTCTACACGCTGATGGTGCTGCCGATCGTCATCTGGATCATGCGCGACCAGTTCAACTCGATACCCGTGGAGCTTGAGGAAGCCGCACTCGTCGACGGGCTGTCGATCTGGGGGGCGTTCTTCCGCATCGTCATGCCGATCGCGCTGCCCGGCATGGTGGCTGCCTTCATCCTGGCGATGGTGCTGTGCTGGAACGAGTATTTCTTCGCCGCCCTTTTGACCTCGACCGACGCCAAGACAATTCCGGTCATGGTGGCGAGCCAGACCGGCTCGCAAGGCATCAACTGGTGGTCGATGGCGGCGCTTGCCACGGCGGCCATCGCGCCTCTCGCCGTCATAGGCATTGCGCTCGAGCGCTATCTGATCATGGGCATGACCGCTGGAGCGGTCAAATAGCGGCGCCTTGTGGGAGAAGGAAGAACCGCGCTAACTCCTCAAGATCGTGCGCAGGTGATCCATGATCATGGCGACGCCCCTTTGACCGAGTTCCGCCGAAGCATCGCTGGCACTCGCCGTGTACCAGCTTTTGTTGTCTTCGAAGCGACCCGCATCGACAGCCTCCGGGCATAGCGCCAGCATCAGCGAGGTCTCGCCGATGCCGGCATGATCGAACGGGTACTTGCCGTTCATGTCGGGCGACATCAGCGGATGCACCTGCACCCAGTTGAAGAAATTATCGCCCTCGGCGTGCTCGGCATAGTAGCCGGCCATCGCCTCCGAGCCCCACCAGCCCTCGCCGCGCTCCTTCTCGAGGAAGCGGAAGATCGCCTGGCGGCCGGCGGTCTTGAACGCCAGATCGGTCGGCATGCCGGCGGCGAAATTCTCGGTCTGATGGTGGATGATGGCGTGGATGTTGCGAAAGCCGATGCGCAGCAAGCTGTAGAACAGCTCCTCGCCGAACGGCGCCAGCGCATTGCCGCCGACCTGCACCGAGCCGCTGCCTTCCGGCGGCGCCACCGCATAGCTCGCAGCACCGTAATAGAAGGGCGGCAGGATGACGATGTCCCTCTCCTTTTCGAACAGCTCCAGCGTCTTGATGACGGCCAGCGTGTCCATGCCGACGGCCATGTGCTCGCCATGGTATTCGAGCACGCCGAGCGGCAGGGCGACCGGCCAATTCTCGGCGATCGCCCTGCGGATCTGGTGTGGCAGCATCAATTCGTAGCGCATGATCTATTCCATGTTGGTGTGGCGGGCACGCATCGCGTCAGGCGACGCGCCGATCAAATCCTTGAGCTTCAGCACCATCACCTCGAACAGCAGGAACAGCGCGCCCTCGAACATCGAGCCCATCGGCAGGACCGATGTCTTCCGCGCCCCCTGATCGTTGGCCATGGTCTGCGCGGGAATGAGCAGCGTGAAATCGGCGCGCTTCGCCGCGCTGCTTTCGGCTTGGGCGGTCAGCAGCAGGTTGGTCGAGCCTGCATCGTGCGCGACCTGCATGAGGGTCAGCACGGTCGAGGTCTCTCCCGGCCCCGAACTGGCCAGGAAGACATCGCCCGATCCCAAGGGCGGCGTGTTCATGTCGCCGACCACCGAGACCGGCAGGCCGAGATGATAGAGCCGCATGGCAAAACCCTTGACCTGCAAGGCCTCGCGCCCGCAGCCATAGACGACGATCCGAGGGGCGCCGGCCAGCATCTTGCAGGCAGCATCGATCCGGTGCTCGTCGACGCGCGCCAGCACGCCGCCGAGTTCGGCTAGCGCGGTCTCGAACAGGCCTTTGCTCTTGTCGCTCACCGCAAACCTGCCATCGAAAAACACCCTGGGATTTGCCGCCCTTGTCGCCACGAACAGCTTGATTTCGTTCATGCTAGCAACCGCGAAAATGCGTGTCCAACGCCGCGCGGCGCTTTTGCCAAGCCACAGGCATGATAGTGTCATTTCAGACAAATCAAGCGAGGCAAACGGCAGGATATGAAGACACGGCATTTCGACCGCATCGGCAATGGCGGCATCAGTTTCACCGAACTCGGCTTCGGTACGGCGCCGCTCGGCAATCTCTATCGTGCCGTCTCGGACGAGGATGCCAATGCCACGCTGGACGCCGCCTGGGCGACCGGCTGCCGCTACTACGACACCGCGCCGCTCTACGGGCTTGGCCTGTCGGAAACGCGGCTCAACCCTTTCCTGCGCGGCAAGAAGCGCGACGACTATGTGCTGTCGAGCAAGGTCGGCCGCATCATGCGCGCCTGCCCGCCGGAAGAGCGCACCGGCATCGGCAAGTTCTTCGACACGCCGTCGCGCCGCGAGGTGTACGACTACAGCTATGACGGCGTCATGCGCTCGTTCGAAGCCTCGCTGGAGCGCCTCGGCGTCGACCGTATCGATATCCTGTTCGTGCACGATGTCGACATCTTCACCCATGGCAGCAAGGAAGCGTCCGACCGGCGCATCGAGGAATTCATGCGCTCGGGCTACTACGGCTTGCTCTCGCTCCGCGACCAGGGCGTCATCAAGGCGTTCGGCGGCGGCATCAATGAGTGGCAGGTTGCGCAGACGCTGGCCGAGCGTGGCGACTTCGACCTGTTCCTGCTTGCCGGGCGCTATACGCTGCTGGAGCAGGAGGCGCTGACATCCTTCCTGCCGCTCTGCCAGGCACGCGGCATCGGCATCGTTCTCGGCGGGCCCTACAACTCCGGCATCCTCGCAACGGGACCGAAGCCCGGCGCTTACTACAACTATTCCGAAGCGCCGAAGGACATCCTCGACCGGGTCGCCGGTATCGAAAGCGTCTGCAAGCGCCATGGCGTGCGGCTGATCGAGGCCGCCCTGCAATTCCCGCTGCTGCACCCGTCGGTCGTCTCGGTGATCCCCGGCGGCCAACGGCCGAGCGAGGTCGAGAGCAACCGCTCGCTGCTCGATGCGAAACTACCCGCGGCGCTTTGGGCAGATCTCAAGAAGCAAGGCCTCATGCGACCCGAGGCGCCGACCGCATGACCGGCCGCCATTCGCTTCGGCGTCCGGCACAAAAATGAAAAGCCGGGCAAGCCCGGCTTTTCTGGTCGCATGTACCTGTGTAGGGCACAAAAATGAAAAGCCGGGCAAGCCCGGCTTTTCTGGTCTCTGAAAAGAAAAAAGGCGCTTAGTTGACTGCGTCCTTGAGGCCTTTGCCGGCCGAGAACTTCGGCACGGTGCGCGCCGGGATCTGCACTTCGGCGCCGGTCTGAGGATTGCGGCCGGTCGACGCCGCACGCTTTGACACGGTGAAATTGCCAAAGCCGACAAGCCGGACATCGCCGCCCTTCTTCAGTTCGCCGCTGATCACGGAAAATACCGCATCGACCGCCGACTGCGCGTCACCCTTCGAAATGCTCGCGGCATCGGCGACAGCGGACACCAGTTCGTTCTTGTTCATAAAAATTCCCTTCCATGAGAACACCGGAACTATCGACTCATCCGGCAGGAAACGGACTTTAGAAAGAAGCGTTGCCGCAACCAAGTCGAAAAGGCAGGAAAAAAGCGGAAAAAGCCCGGAAATGCTGGGTTTTTCACATGAAAAAGCCGGGCGCTGGGCCCGGCTCTCTGTTTGTGCACTGCAACCTTGGCGAAAACCAACGCATGGCCCCGAAAACCGCGGTCGGTTTTCGGAAAGGACCATGCGCAAGTCCAGGTATTAGAGCGTCCTCCGCGCGTCCAGGTAGGCGCGCGACGCTCTAATGCGCAAGCGTCTTTCCGGCATCGTCCGTGGTGTCGGTCGTGGCCGGAGGATTGACCGGTTCGACCCATTCGATCGGCTCCGGCATACGTACCAGCGCGTGGCGCAACACCTCACCGACCCGTGCGACCGGAATGATCTCCATGCCGTTCTTCACGTTGTCCGGAATCTCCGCCAGATCCTTGGCGTTGTCTTCCGGGATCAGCACCTTCTTGATGCCGCCACGCAATGCGGCAAGCAGCTTCTCTTTCAGGCCGCCGATCGGCAGGACCCTGCCGCGCAGCGTGATCTCGCCGGTCATCGCCACATCCGCCTTGACCGGAATACCGGTCAGAACGGAGACGATTGCAGTCGCCATCGCCACGCCGGCCGACGGTCCGTCCTTGGGCGTCGCACCTTCCGGCACGTGCACGTGGATGTCGCGCTTGTCGAACAGCGGCGGCTCGACGCCGAAATCGATGGCACGGGAGCGGACATAGGAAGCCGCCGCCGAAATCGATTCCTTCATCACGTCGCGCAAATTGCCGGTCACCGTCATGCGGCCCTTGCCGGGCATCATGACACCTTCAATCGTGAGCAACTCGCCGCCGACTTCCGTCCAGGCGAGCCCGGTAACGACACCGACCTGATCGTCAGCCTCGACCTGGCCGAAGCGGAAGCGCGGAACACCGAGGTAGTCGGCGAGGTTCGCCGCCGTGATGTTCACCGTCTTCTTCTTCGTCTTCAGGATCTCGGTCACCGCCTTGCGGCCGAGCTTCATCAGCTCGCGCTCCAGACTCCTGACGCCCGCTTCACGGGTGTAGGTCTGGATGATGGCGCGGATCGCGTCCTCGCCGACGGAGAACTCCTTCGGCTGCAGGGCATGGTCGCGCACCACCTTCGGCATCAGGTGCCGCTTGGCGATCTCGATCTTCTCGTCCTCGGTGTAGCCGGCGATACGGATGATCTCCATGCGGTCCATCAAGGGCGCGGGGATGTTCAGCGTGTTCGCCGTCGTCACGAACATCACGCTCGACAGGTCGTATTCGACCTCGAGGTAATGGTCCATGAACGTCGAGTTCTGCTCGGGATCGAGCACCTCGAGCAGCGCCGATGACGGATCGCCACGGAAGTCCTGGCCCATCTTGTCGATCTCGTCGAGCAGGAAGAGCGGGTTGGACTTCTTCGCCTTCTTCATCGACTGGATGACCTTGCCGGGCATCGAGCCGATATAGGTGCGGCGATGGCCACGGATCTCGGCTTCGTCACGCACGCCGCCCAGCGCCATGCGGATGAATTCGCGACCGGTCGCTTTGGCGATCGACTTGCCGAGCGAGGTCTTGCCGACGCCGGGAGGGCCGACAAGGCACAGGATCGGCCCCTTCAGCTTCTTCTGGCGGCTTTGCACGGCAAGGTACTCGACGATGCGGTCCTTGACCTTGTCGAGGCCGAAATGATCGGTGTCGAGCACGTTCTGCGCGAAAGCCAGATCCTGCTTGACCTTGGAGTTCTTGCCCCACGGGATCGACAGGATCCAGTCGAGATAGTTGCGCACGACGGTCGATTCCGCCGACATCGGCGACATCGTCCTGAGCTTCTTCAACTCGGCTTCCGCCTTTTCGCGGGCCTCCTTGGAGAGCTTGGTCTTCTTGATGCGCGCCTCGATCTCGGCGGCTTCGTCGCGGCCGTCCTCGCCCTCGCCGAGCTCCTTCTGGATCGCCTTCATCTGCTCGTTGAGGTAGTATTCGCGCTGCGTCTTCTCCATCTGGCGTTTGACGCGCGAGCGGATGCGCTTCTCCACCTGCAGGACGGAGATTTCGGCCTCCATGAAGCCCATCGCCTTTTCCAGACGCTCCTTCACCGAGAGCGTGGCCAGCATTTCCTGCTTTTCAGGGATCTTGATGGCGAGATGCGAAGCGACCGTGTCGGCGAGCTTGGAATAGTCGTCGATCTGGCTGGCGGCACCCACCACTTCGGGCGAGATCTTCTTGTTCAGCTTGACGTAGTTCTCGAAGTCGGTGACGACGGAACGAGCCAGCGCCTCGACCTCGACCTCTTCCTCTTCCGGCTCGACCAGCGCCGAGGCACGGGCCTCGTGGAAGTCGGGACGGTCGGTGAACGAGACGATTTTCGCGCGCGAGGCGCCTTCGACCAGAACCTTGACGGTACCGTCGGGCAGCTTCAGCAATTGCAGCACATTGGCGAGCGTGCCGATGTCGAAGATGGCATCGGGCTCGGGATCGTCGTCGGCGGCATTCATCTGGGTGGCAAGCAGGATCTGCTTTTCCTGACCCATCACCTCTTCCAGCGCCTTGATCGATTTTTCACGCCCGACGAAGAGCGGAACGATCATATGCGGGAATACCACGATGTCGCGCAGTGGGAGGACCGCGAAGACGCCGTCGCTGGGTGCCTTGGATATTTTGGCCATTGTCCAACCTTTCATGTCGCGGCCGCCAATCAGCCAACCGCGAATCTTATATTAACGACCGGGGATCGTTCCGCCTACCACCGTTTGTGACGGGAGTTTTACAGCACAGAAATCGGGCACCACGGCCTTCTCCAATTAGTTGGATGCACGACCCACAAAGATCAAGGGGCGGGTACAAATCCGTACCTCCAACGTACCGCAAGTGACACATTTGCGACGCTAGGACCGGGCGCCCCCGCAAAACCCCGCGCGACAGCAAAACGGCGCCTTGCGGCGCCGTTTCAGAATTCCGCCGCGGGCTCATGTCAGGCGCTGACATTGCCCTTCTTTTCCTTCTGCTCGGAGTAGATGTAGAGCGGCCGGGCGCTGCCGGTCACCACCTCCTCCGAAATCACCACTTCGCGCACGCCTTCGAGCGCCGGAAGTTCGAACATCGTGTCGAGCAGGATCGCTTCCATGATCGAGCGCAGGCCGCGCGCGCCGGTCTTGCGATCGATGGCGCGCTTGGCAATCGCCGAAAGGGCGTTCTCGTGGAAGGTCAGGTCGACATTCTCCATCTCGAACAGCCGCTGGTACTGCTTGACCAGCGCGTTCTTCGGCTCGGTCAGGATCTGGATCAGCGCCGGCTCGTCAAGGTCTTCCAGCGTGGCCAGAACCGGCAGACGGCCGACAAACTCGGGGATCAGACCGAATTTCAAGAGATCCTCGGGCTCGACAAGGCGGAACACATCGCCGGTGCGGCGATCCTCGGGCGAAGCGACGACGGCGCCGAAGCCGATCGACGTCTTGCGGCCGCGATCCGAGATGATCTTGTCCAGACCGGCGAAGGCGCCGCCGCAGATGAACAGGATGTTGGCGGTGTCGACCTGCAGGAACTCCTGCTGCGGATGCTTCCGGCCGCCCTGCGGCGGTACGGAGGCAACGGTGCCTTCCATGATCTTCAAGAGCGCCTGCTGCACGCCCTCGCCCGACACATCGCGGGTGATCGAGGGGTTGTCCGACTTGCGCGAGATCTTGTCGATTTCGTCGATGTAGACGATGCCGCGCTGGGCCCGCTCGACATTGTAGTCGGCCGACTGCAACAGCTTGAGGATAATGTTTTCGACGTCCTCGCCGACATAACCGGCTTCGGTCAGCGTCGTCGCGTCAGCCATGGTGAAGGGCACGTCGATGATGCGGGCGAGCGTCTGCGCAAGCAGCGTCTTGCCGCAACCGGTCGGACCGATCAGCAGGATGTTGGACTTGGCCAGCTCGACATCGTTGTTCTTGCCGGCATGCGCGAGGCGCTTGTAGTGGTTGTGGACCGCCACCGACAGCACGCGCTTGGCGTAAGGCTGGCCGATGACGTAGTCGTCGAGAACCTTGAGGATCTCCTGCGGTGTCGGCACGCCCTCGCGCGACTTCACCATCGAGGTCTTGTTCTCCTCGCGGATGATGTCCATGCAGAGCTCGACGCACTCATCGCAGATGAAGACCGTCGGACCGGCGATCAGCTTGCGCACCTCGTGCTGGCTTTTGCCGCAAAACGAGCAGTAAAGCGTGTTCTTGGAATCGCCGCTGTTGTTGCCGACCTTGCTCATTTTCATGTCCTTTCATGGCCGCCCGCCGATGGTCTGGCTGAAAGGGCGCATATTCTATTTATCGCGGGAATCCGCCGCCGCCAGTGTGTCCCGGCTCCCGCAACGCTTCCGTACGAAACACAAATCAGAAAACGTGGCAACGATTCGCGACAACCCCGCATAAAGCTAAGCCGCCGAAACTCAACATAGGCTTAACGTAGGCAATCCTGTCCCCCGAGGGAACAGCCAATTGTGGCCGAAATGCCGCAAGACGCACCAAAAGCGCGTGATGGCGCCATCCAACTGCCAACTGGCCTTTATGCCACAGCGCTTTCTGCCGCTTCGCGCGACGAAATGACCTTGTCGATGAGGCCGAAATCCCTGGCTTCGTCGGCGGTCATGAAATGGTCGCGGTCGAGCGTCTTCTCGATCTCTTCGTAGCTCTTGCCGGTGTGCTTGACGTAGACCTCGTTAAGGCGACGCTTCAGCTTGATGATGTCCTGGGCATGGCGCTCGATGTCGGACGCCTGGCCCTGGAAGCCGCCGGAAGGCTGGTGAACCATGATGCGGGCGTTCGGCGTGGCAAAGCGCATGTCCTTGTGGCCGGCGGTCAGGAGCAGCGAGCCCATCGAGGCCGCCTGGCCGATGCAGAGCGTCGACACGGCCGGCTTGATGAACTGCATGGTGTCGTAGATCGCCATGCCCGAGGTGACGACGCCGCCCGGCGAATTGATGTAGAGGTTGATTTCCTTTTTCGGATTCTCGGCTTCGAGGAACAAAAGCTGCGCGCAGACCAGCGTCGCCATGCCGTCCTCGACCGGACCGGTGATGAAAATGATACGCTCCTTGAGGAGGCGCGAGAAAATGTCGTAGGCCCGCTCGCCGCGATTGGTCTGTTCGACCACCATCGGAACGAGGTTCATGTATGTTTCGACGGGGTTCTTCATCAGATATCTCTTATCTCGCGGTGGGATTCCGGCGCCGGGAATGCTGGCGGATCGGGCAGAATCGGTTCTGGATCGTTATTCCGTAAATAGGATGCCGGCTCATCCTTGTGCAAGGCCGACCCCTCCTAGCCATCTGGGTAAGTCGAATCAAGGTTACATTTCACGGGATTCATCGACCCGTGCCGCGATCGTTCGGCGGCGTCCTCACCATCGTAGCAATTTCTTAACCGCATCGCTTAACGAAATAAGGCAAATCCACTTTCCTCCGACATCTCTTCCCCTACAATCCAACGTTGAACCGTCATTGTGCCGTTCAACAGGGGGAGTGTCATGCCTGGGAAAACCGCATGCTTCACCATTGCCGGGCTGACCATGCTCGGCACGATTTCGCAGACGGCGGCCGGCGGCCGCGCCGTCGAATGCTATGAACCCGTCCGAACGCCTGATGTCTACGACACGGTCTATGAAGACGTGCTGGTCAGCCCACCCGGCCAGCAGGTCGTCGACTATGTCCCTGCCATCTACGGCACCCGCGAACGGGTGGTGATGACCGTTCCGGCACAGGTGACTTACGAGGTCGTGCCCGCCGTCACCCGCACCGTCTACCATACGGTCCGGGTCGATGGCGGCTATTCCTGGGAATGGCGCGTCATCCACGGCCGTAAGGTGCTGTGCAAGATCTGGCACAAGGCACGCTATGAGCGCGTCGCCGAAACCGTCGTAATCCAGCCGGAGCGCACGCGCCGTGTCGTCACCCCGGCACAGTACGACAGCATCGCCGAGGAGGTCCTGGTGCGGCCAGAGCAAAGGCGCATCATCGATGTTCCCGCCTCCTACCAGACCGTCGCGCGTCGCGTGCTGGTCCGCGAAGGCTCATCGGGCTGGCGGCGCGTGCATATTCCGAGGCATTGCCAGGATTAGGTTGGACGCCGGCGGCGTTCAGGCCAGCTCCGCCCGCAACCATGACTTCAGGCCGGCGATATCGCCATTGCCAACGGCGGCGGCAACACGCCGGCCAACCGCCGCGCCGAACTTGTAGCCATGGCCGGAGCAGGCCGAAACGATCAGGCATTTTCCTCGCTCATGGGCGAAGAACTTCTCGTCTGATGTGAAGGTGTAGGCGCAGGTGACAACCTCGGTCACCCTGTATTCCTCGATCCGGGCGATCGGCGGCGAGAACAGGTTGCGGATCGCTTCGCCCTCGCCCGGCACTGCCTGACGGTTCCAGTCGGCATCGCTGGTCGGCACCCTGTGCAGCCCCGAACCGAACTTCATGCCGGCGCCGCCCGAAGGCGGGATCACATAGCCGTCGACCGCGCCGCCGATATCGAGGACGACCGGCGCCGCCTGCCAAGCGGCCTCGAGGTCGGCCGGTGGTTCGACATAGGCGAGCGCGGTTCGAAAGGTCTTCAATTCGCCGTCCAGTTCCGGGAACAGTTTCAGCACCCAGGCCCCTGCCGTGACGACGATGCGGTCGGCCTGCATCGTCTCACCGCTTTCGAGCACGATATGGCCGGCCTCGGAGTCGATCGCGGTAACTTTGCTGTGTTCGTACACATTGGCGCCGTTGGCGCGCAGCCACTTTGCCAGTCCCGCCGCGATCTTGCGGCAATGCAGCGCGCCGCCTTCGGTCGAAAAATAGGCGTAGCGGAAAGAACCGGCTTCGAGAAACGGCCAGCGTTTCACGGCCGCGTCCGGCTCCAGCAATTCGAAAGGAAAATTGCCTTCTTCCAGGCCTTCGCGGTATTCCTCGGCCTCGTCGCCAGGCTCGCGCGAAATGCAGACAAATCCGCGCGCATCGAGATGGCTTTCGCCGAGATCGGCCCACATCTCGTCCCAGGCCTGATAGGCTTCGGTGATCAGCCGGCCATAGCCGGTTCCGGCCCGGTAGGCGCGGCGGATGATGCGGTGATGGTCGCCCGACGCTGCCAGCGGATTGGGGATCGGCCCCTGTTCGACGATCGACACGCTGTGGCCGGCCTTGACCAGCGACCAGGCGGTGGAGAGACCGGCGATACCCGCGCCGACAACGATGACATTCATCAAATCAGTCTTTCCGCAGCCGTGTCGGCTGGCTCAACGCATTGAGTTGCGGGCGCCAACATACGGTCTGGAACCCGGCTGGCAAGCCGCGCTATTGGTCTGGCATGAGCAAATTGACGCCACCCGCCCTGGCCTTTGATCCAGCCACTCGACGCCTGCGATTGGACCCGCACGAGCCGGCCTTTTTTCAGAACCCCTATGAGGCCTATGCCTTTCTGCATGGCGCATCGAATGCATTCTTCTGGGAAGAATTCGGCTTCTGGTGTTTTGGCGGCTTCGACGACGTCAACCGGCTGCTGCGCGACCGCCGCTTCGGCCGCCAGAACCCGGCCGGCATCCCAGACAGTCGCGGCATCGGTCAAGACCGAGGCCATCTCAGCGCTTTCGACGGCATCGAAGCCAATTCGATGCTGGAACTGGAGCCACCGGTGCACACGCGGCTTCGAACGCTGGTCAACCGTGCCTTCGTCTCGCGCCAGGTCGAACGGCTGCGGCCACGTGTCGAAGCGCTGGCCAACGAGCTGATCGACCGTTTCAAACCTGGCAAAGCCGTCGACCTGCTGCCCGCCTTCGCGGCGCCGCTGCCGATCACCATCATTGCCGAAATGCTCGGCGTGCCGGTCGAGATGGGGCCGCAACTGCTCGACTGGTCGCATAAGATGGTTGCCATGTACATGCATGGCCGCACGCGCGAAACCGAGGAGACGGCCAACCGCGCCGCGGGCGAATTTGCCGATTTCCTGCGCGGTTACGTCACCGAGCGGCGCAAGAACCCCGGCGACGACCTGCTGTCCCTGCTGATCTCGGCGCAGGAGGACGGCCAAAAGCTGTCGGAGGACGAGATGGTGTCCTCGGCGATCCTGCTGCTCAATGCCGGCCATGAAGCGACGGTGCATCAGACCGGCAACGCGGTTCGCTCGATCCTGGCGCAAGGCGGCGATCCGCGCCGCTTCTTCAGTTCACCCGAAGCGACCGCGGCAACGGTCGAGGAATGCCTGCGTTTCGATGCGCCGCTGCATATGTTCACGCGCTACGCCTATCAGGAGATCGAAGTCTCGCCCGGCATCGTCGTGCAGCCGAGCCAGACGATCGGGCTGCTGCTCGGCATGGCCAACCATGACCCGCGCATCTTTGCCGAACCGCAGACCTTCCGGCCCGATCGTGTGGACCAGAAGAACGTATCCTTCGGCGCCGGCATCCATTTTTGCATCGGTGCGCCGCTCGCCCGGCTCGAATTGCAGGTATCCTTGAAAACCCTGTTCGAACGGCACCCAAAGCTCCATCTTGCCGAAAGCCCAAGCTTCCGCGACACTTACCACTTCCATGGATTGGAAACGCTCGCGGTCGGTTTCTGACGGGTTCTGGGGCTGCCTCAGCTACCCTGCTCCGGCGCATCGATTCCTGCCTCGATGAATTGAATTGCTGGGTAGCGATTGGCACCGGCAGATGATGGCGGAATACGGGTTTTCGGGCAGCAACATCGATCGCGTCGGCTGATCCAGCTTCGATGACTACAGCTTGATCACATACTCCTTGCGAGTCGTTTCAAGCACTTCCCAGCTGCCCCTGAAGCCGGGCCTCAGGACAAAACAGTCGCCGGTCTTGACGGTGCGCGCCTGCCCACCATCCTCCGCGATCACCGAAACGCCGGACAGTATGTGGCAGAACTCCCACTCGTCATAGACGATGCGCCACTTGCCGGGGGTCGATTCCCAGATGCCGGCATAGAGGCCGCCCTCCCGCTCCTCGACGTTCCAGGTGCGGAATTTCGGATCGCCCGAGATCAGGCGATCCGGCGCCGGTGCGCCCTGTTCAGCGTCGACAGCGTCGACGCCGATGGCGAGAAACTTCAACTCGGTCATGATCAGACCTTGGCAAGCGCCTGTTCGAGGTCGGCGACGATGTCGTTGACGTCCTCGATGCCGATCGACAGCCGTACCGTGTCCGGTCCTGCGCCGGCCTTGACCTTCTGTTCGTCGGAAAGCTGGCGGTGCGTGGTCGATGCCGGGTGGATGACCAGCGACTTGGTGTCGCCGACATTGGCGAGGTGCGAGAACAGTTCGAGCGCCTCGACGAATTTGACGCCGGCGTCATAGCCTCCCTTGAGAGCGAAGGTGAACACGGCGCCCGCGCCAAGCGGCGAATATTTCTTCTGCAGCGCGTTGTTCTTGTCGCTGGGCAGGCCTGGGTAATTAACCGAGGCAACCTTGGGGTGGTTGGACAGCCACGCAGCGACCGTCACGGCGTTGTCGCAGTGGCGCTGCATGCGCAGCGGCAAGGTCTCCAGGCCGGTCAGGATGAGGAAGGCGTTGAACGGCGAGATCGCCGGGCCGAGATCGCGCAGGCCGAGCACGCGCGCGGCAATGGCGAAAGCGAAATTGCCGAAGGTTTCGTGCAGAACGAGGCCGCCATATTCGGGGCGCGGTTCCGACAGCATCGGGTACTTGCCCGACTTCGACCAGTCGAAGGTGCCGCCATCGACGATGGCACCGCCGATCGAATTGCCGTGGCCGCCGATGAATTTGGTCAGCGAGTGGACGACGATGTCGGCGCCATGCTCGATCGGCCGGATCAGGTAGGGCGAGGCCAGCGTGTTGTCGACGATGAGCGGCAGGCCGTGCTTGCGCGCGATGTCGCCGATCTTCTCGATATCGACAAAGGTGCCGCCCGGATTGGCCAGGCTCTCGATGAAGATCGCCTTGGTCCGGTCGTCGATCTGGCTTTCGAAGGTCGAGATGTCGTTGGTGTCGGCCCAGCGCACCTCCCAGCCATAATTCTTGAAGGCATGGCCGAACTGGTTGATCGAACCGCCATAGAGCTTGTTGGCGGCGACGAAATTGTCACCCGGCTGCATCAGATTGTGGAACACGATCACCTGCGCCGCATGGCCGGAGGCGACCGCAAGAGCCGCAGTGCCGCCTTCGAGTGCCGCCATACGCTCTTCCAGCACCGCCTGCGTCGGATTCATGATGCGGGTGTAGATGTTGCCGAAGGCTTTTAGTCCGAACAGCGAGGCGGCATGGTCGGCATCGTCGAAGACGAAGGAGGTCGTCTGGTAGATCGGCGTGGCACGCGCGCCGGTCGCCGGGTCGGGCTTGGCGCCGGCGTGGACGGCGAGCGTATTGAAACCTGGCGTGCGGGTCACTGAAAACCTCCCTTTTTGAAACTCTTGAAATCGCCGGGCATTCTTGGCGAAGCCCGGGCGCGAATGCAAAGAAGAAAATGCCCTTCGGCAAGCGATCTACGGCCGAACGACGAGAAAATGCACCGGCCCGCGGAATAATTTTGCTTCTATTTCTGCCGCACGCCAAAACTCTGGAATCCGGAGCGCATCAGCGGCTTCTTCGACGACAGCACGCCGGAGTTGACGCCGGTCCAGCCGATCTCGCCGGACAGTTTGCCGTATTCGATCTTGGGGCAGCGGTTCATCACAACCTTGATGCCCGCAGCCTCGGCGCGCACGGCCGCCTCGTCATGGCGGACGCCAAGCTGCATCCAGATCACTTTCGGCAAGGGGTCGAGCCGCAACACCTCGTCGACGATGCCGGGCACCGCCGCTGGCGCGCGAAAGATGTCGACCATGTCGATCGGCTCCGGAATGTCGGCCAACCTAGCATAGGTCATCCGGCCGAGGATTTCCTTGCCGGCCTGGCCGGGATTGATCGGGAACACCTGATATCCCTTGGCCAGCAGATATTTCAGCACGAAATAGCTTGGCCGCACATCATTGGCGGATGCGCCGACCATGGCGATGGTCTTCACCGAGTTGAGGATGCCGGCGATGTAGGTGTTGTCGTAGCTATCGTGGTTCATGGCTCGTCCTCATACAACGCCTCGGCGAGAAAGCCATCCGGGTCGCATCATCGATAATGGTGATCGGCGTGGTGAATTCGAGTTCGAAGTCGTGGCCGCGAAACAGCGGCAGGTTCCAGGGGTATTTTTCCCAATCCTCGACCCGTGCGGGGTCGAGCAGGATGCGCTTGAGATAAGGTGCCTTGAGCCGCGTCAGCTGCTTGCGATGGGCCATCAGCCAGGCAGCGAAATCGTGCCGTCTTCCGCGATCGGAAAGGCCGGATTGTGCGCCACTTCCCAGACATGCCCGTCGGCATCGGCGAAATAGCCGTACCAGCCACCCCAGAAGGCGCGCCCAGCCGGCTTGACGATGCGGCCGCCGGCTTTCTCGGCCTTGGCAAGCACCTCGTCGACTTCAGCGTCGGAGCGGGTGTTGTAGGCGAGGTAAACAGCGGACGGCCCCTTGGCGAAGGCGATGCCGGAATCCTCTTCGGCGCTTTCGCGCGGGAACAGGCCGAGAATGACGCCGCCCATCTGGAAAAAGGCGACACCTTCGGTAATGCCGGCGTGACGGGTCAGCCCCATCGCTTCGTAGAAGCGCACCGCGCGGTCGAGATCGTCGGTGGCGATGGTGATGATGGAGATTCGCGGTTCCATGGTGATGCTCCTATTCGTCCGCCCACTCCGGCTTGCGCTTGCCGATGAAGGCGCCGATTCCTTCCTCCGCGTCGCGCGCAAGCATGTTCTCGACCATGACGCGGCCGGTATAGGCATAGGCATCCGCCAGCCCCATTTCGGCCTGCGCGTAAAAAGCCTCCTTGCCGGTTTTGACCACCAAAGATGATTTGGAAGCAATGGTTTGCGCATATTTGGTGACAATCTGATTCAGATATTCGCGCGGCACGACGCGGTTGACCAGACCGAACTCCTTGGCGGTCGCCGCATCGATCGTCTCGCCGGTCAACAGCATCTCCATCGCATGCTTGCGCGAAACGTTGCGCGACAGCGCCACCATCGGCGTCGAGCAGAACAGGCCGATGTTGACGCCCGGCGTGCAGAAGGTCGCCTCATGCGATGCGATCGCCAGATCGCAGCTGGCGACCAGTTGCAGCCCGGCGGCGGTGGCTAGGCCATCGACTTCGGCAATCACCGGCAGGGGATGACGCACGATCGCCTGCATGAGCGCGGCACAAGCCGCGAACGTCTCTTCGAAGAAGGCCTTGCCGCGATCGGCATCGGCGCGTCGCGCGGTCATTTCCTTGAGGTCATGGCCGGCGCAGAAAACCTTGCCGGCCGCCGACAAAACGATGACGCGAACGGCCTTGTCGGCCCTGGCGCGCTCGAACTCCGCCGTCAGCGCCGCCATCACCGCCAGCGACAGCGCATTGGCGGGCGGATTGGCGAGGGTCAGGCGCAGCACGCCCTTGTCCAGTTTTGCGGCAACCGGACCGTCGACGGCAGCAGGCTTGATGGCAAGTGATTTCGGCCATGGATGAGGTCTCCGCGATTCCGCTCGGGGCAGGCACAGTATCTAATACCGGATCGGGTTTCGTCCAACACCGATCGCTTGCGCCAAGGGAGGAAGGTTGCCAGAAATGCCGTGCGCGCTGATACAGGCATGCACAAAACGAGAGGCCGACATGCCCGCCCATTCCAATCTTAAGCCGGTACTGACCGCACAAAAAGTCAACGCGCTGATGGAGACCGTCTATCCGCAGCTCAACGAGCAGTTCAGATATTACGAGACGATCGACGTGTTCCCGGGCGGCTGTATTGTCCGGCTCAATGCCGGCGAGCGGCATCTGCGTCCCGGCGGCACGGTGTCCGGCCCCTCGCTGTTCACGCTGGCCGACATCGGTGGGTATGTCTGCGTGCTGTCGCATGCCGGACCGGATGCGCTCTCGGTCACCACCAATCTCAACATCAATTTCGTCCGCAAGGCCGAGGCCGGGCCGATCGATGGCCACTGCCGCATCCTGAAGCTGGGAAAGAGCCTGATGGTGTTCGACATCGACATCGTCGCCGGCCCGGACGGACACACGATCGCGCACGCCATGGGCACCTATTCGATCCCGCCGAAGCGATCCTGAAGATTGAATTTTCCTTCGATGTGTATATATATGCGCATAGGTGACTTTTGCTGGAACGTGACAGCCGTAAGATCGTAAAGCGTCTCAGGGAGGAGGGGTTCGAGCTGATTTCCGTGCGCGGCTCGCACCACAAATTCCGGAAGGGCGGGATCGTGTTGATTGTTCCGCATCCCGAGAAAGATCTGCCAACCGGCACTGCTCGCGCGATCGCCAAGCAAGCTGGTTGGATCAAATAGGCTGACGCCCGGAGACCGCAATGAAGAACTATTTCGCCTTGGTCGACAAAGACCCCGATAGCGCTTTCGGCATCCGCTTTCCCGACATTCCCGGCTGCTTTTCGGCTGCGGACGCGGCGGAAGACATCTTGCCCAATGCCGTTGAAGCCTTGCAATTGTGGGCGGAGGATATGCCCGTTCCCGAACCGTCCAGCCACGAAGCGATTGTCGCCCGCCCCGATATACGCAACGCGCTTGCCGAAGGCGGTTACTTGGTCTCGGTGCCGCTCATCGACAATGACAGCGCGGTCGTCCGGGCGAACGTCACTTTCGAGCGCGGTGTTTTGCGGGCGATCGACGCCGCCGCCCGTGAGCGCGGCATTACACGATCAGCCTTCCTTTCCAGCGCCGCTCGGAGGGAAATCGAGGCAAAGCACTGAGACTGCCCCAGACAAGCGGTCGCAGATCGGTGTGGTAAAATAATACCTTTTTCCCAAGCCTTTGTTTTTGCTGCGCTTTGCCTGGTATTCTCCTTTTCACGTGCCTTGACGCCACAACCACCCTCGCCTATAAGCCCTCACGAAGCAGCGGCCCGCAAAGGCCGCCGTTTTGTTATTGGCGGCGGGCAAGCGCTTTTCGCCAATCCAAGCAACAAGAAACGCCTTCCCCGTGAAGGTCAGAACCGAGAGCAGAAAACATGACAACCTTTTCGCAGAAGCCTGCGGATGTGGTGAAGAAGTGGATCCTGATCGACGCCGAAGGTCTCGTCGTCGGTCGTCTCGCCACTGTCATCGCCAATCATCTTCGCGGCAAGCACAAGCCGACCTTCACCCCGCATGTCGACGACGGCGACAACGTCATCGTCATCAATGCCGACAAGGTGGTGTTCACCGGCAAGAAGTTCACCGACAAGGTCTATTACTGGCACACCGGCCACCCCGGCGGCATCAAGGAGCGCACCGCGCGCCAGCTGCTCGAGGGCCGTTTCCCCGAGCGTGTCGTCGAGAAGGCCGTTGAGCGCATGGTGCCGCGTGGCCCGCTCGGCCGTCGCCA
This sequence comes from Mesorhizobium sp. M1409, assembly GCF_040317535.1. Taxonomy (NCBI): domain Bacteria; kingdom Pseudomonadati; phylum Pseudomonadota; class Alphaproteobacteria; order Hyphomicrobiales; family Phyllobacteriaceae; genus Mesorhizobium; species Mesorhizobium sp. M1409. The sequence continues at coordinate 47,378 of NZ_JAMYKV010000028.1, read as the reverse complement.
GATGAAGAACCTGCGCGTCTATGCAGGTGCCGAGCATCCGCATGTCGCCCAGCAGCCCCAGGTTCTCGACGTGGCCAAGCTGAATTCCAAGAACAAGAAGGTCGCATAAGATGGCTGAGCTTTCCTCGCTCGCAGAATTGGGCACCGCCACCGGCAACACCAATACGCAGCCGGCCGCCCCCGTCCACGTCCAGAAGCTCGACAAGTCGGGCCGCGCCTATGCCACCGGCAAGCGCAAGAACGCCATCGCGCGTGTCTGGGTGAAGCCCGGCTCGGGCAAGATCATCGTCAACGACAAGGAATTCGCGACCTATTTCGCGCGCCCGGTCCTGCAGATGATCCTCAACCAGCCGATCATCGCCTCGAACCGTTCGGGCCAGTACGACATCGTCGCCACTGTCGTCGGCGGCGGCCTCTCCGGCCAGGCCGGCGCCGTGCGCCACGGCATCTCCAAGGCGCTGACCTACTACGAGCCGACGCTGCGCGCCGTGCTCAAGAAGGGTGGCTTCCTGACCCGCGACAGCCGCGTCGTCGAGCGCAAGAAGTACGGCAAGGCGAAAGCCCGTCGCAGCTTCCAGTTCTCGAAGCGCTAAGCCACCGCCGCTTCAGACAATCGAAAGGCCGCCTCCGGGCGGCCTTTTGCCGTTGGGGCTCGGCAGTCACCCCACCCGCGCCTTCGGCGCGACCTCGCCATCAAGGGGAGGTAGAAGAGCGCGGCGCTATAGCTCCCCTCGATGGGACCTCGATGGGGAGGTCGGCGCGTAGCGCCGGGGCGGGGTGATGGCGCGGGCGCAGGTCATGCCTGGCGCCAGCTCTCAGGTTCTGCCGCCCTTGATGAAATCGATGAACGCTCGTAGCGGGGCCGGCACCAGGCGCCGACCGGGATAATACAGAAACGGTCCGGGAAAACTCGGCCACCACGGTTCGAGAATGGGCTCAAGCGCGCCGCTGTCGAAGTAAGGGCGAAGCCAGCCCTCGAAGAGGCCGATGACGCCGGTGCCGGCGATGGCCGCATCGACGGCAAGATCGGTCGCCCCGCCGATCCGCACGATCAATGGCCCCGTCGGATCGACCCGGACCACCTCACCGTCGCGCTCGAATTCCCAAGGCAGCATCGCACCGCTGGCAAAGCGGCCGCGCACGCAAGAATGGCTGAGCAGATCGCTCGGGTGTTCGGGCCGCCCATGGCGATCGAGATAGGCAGGGCTGGCGGCGGTGGCGAAATGCTGCACGCGCGGCCCGATCGGCACCGCGATCATGTCCTGCTCCAGCCGCTCGTCGTAACGGATGCCGGCGTCGCACCCGGCCGCGAGTACGTCGACAAAGTTCTCGTCGGCGATCACCTCCAGCCGGATGCCGGGATAGGCGGCGAGGAAATCCGGCACGATGTCGGGCAATATCAGCCGCGCCGCGCTCACCGGCACGTTGAGCCGCAACGAGCCCGCCGGCCTGTCGCGAAACCCGTTCACCACGTCCAGCGCCGCCTCGACCTCCGACAGCGCCGGGCCGAGCCGTTCCAGCAGGCTGAGGCCCGCCTCGGTCGGGACAACGCTGCGCGTCGTGCGGTTGAACAGCCTGACACCGAGCTGTGTCTCGAGGCGACGCACCGCCTCGCTCAAACCTGAGGCGCTGCCGCCGCTGGCCCGCGGGCGCGCGCGTAAGCCGCCGGCGCGCGCCACCGCCACGAAGGCGTTCAGATCACTGAGGTCCATCATTGTTCGCAATTCCGCACAGCCCGTGTGGATAGTAGCCGATTATCATAGGATTGAGCAGGGCCTATCTCTGCCTCCTCAAAGGAGATCAATCATGTCCAACATTCAACAGGCCGGCACCTTCACCCTTGGCAGCCACACCGTAAAGCGGCTCGGCTATGGCGCCATGCAGCTCGCCGGACCCGGCGTGTTCGGGCCGCCGAAGGACCATGACGCGGCATTGGCCGTGCTACGCGACGCCGTGGCGCAAGGGGTCGATCATATCGATACCAGCGACTTCTACGGTCCGCACGTCACCAACCTTCTGATCCGTGAGGCGCTATCACCCTACCCTGACGATCTGGTCATCGTCACCAAGATCGGCGCCCGCCGCGGCACGGATGGATCGTGGTTGCCGGCCTTCTCTCCCCAAGCGTTGTCCCAGGCGGTGCATGACAATCTAAGCAATCTCGGGCTCGAAGTGCTGGATGTGGTCAATTTGCGCATCATGTTCGACCCCCACGGTCCCGCCGAAGGATCGATCGAAGCGCCGCTCACCGTGCTGGCCGAGCTTCAACAAAAGGGGCTTGTCAGGCATATCGGACTGAGCAACGTGACGGCTGCGCAAATCGAGGAAGGACGTAGGATCGCCGAGATCGTCTGCGTGCAGAACCAGTACAATCTGGCGCATCGCGACGACGATGCCTTGATCGATGATCTTGCCCGCGACGGTATCGCCTATGTGCCGTTCTTTCCGCTCGGCGGCTTCAACCCGCTGCAGTCTTCGACGCTGTCCGATGTGGCGAAGCGCCTCGGCGCCACCCCGATGCAGGTCGCGCTCGCCTGGCTGCTGCACCGCGCGCCCAATATCCTGCTGATCCCCGGTACATCGTCTGTCGGGCATCTCAGGGAGAACCTCGCTGCTGCCGAACTGATGCTTTCGGACGACGTGCTCAGGAAATTGGATGGCATAGCGATGGCTGCTTGAGGGCGGGCGACCCACTGGGGAGCAAGGCCTTCCTGTTAGGGCTCGGCAGTCACCCGGCGCCAGCGTTCCTAATTGATACTTGCCGTATTCGCCGGCTCAACCGGCCGCGCCTTGTCGGCATAGGGAACACGAAAACCGTTGACCGCCAGCCAGTCGATGGCTGCCTTCGGTTCGTCGGTCTGGATGATGGTGGCGCCGCGATCGGCCCAAAAACCCCAGCTTTCGCGCGGCAGGCTGGCCTGCACAGCCAGTTCGTCGCCGCGGCCGCCGGCCAGGAAGCCGCCCGGCTTGTTGACGATGGCGTAGGTATCGGCCCAGATGTGCCAATTGCCCCTCGCCGCGGCCGCGCGCATGCGCGTGCTGAACAGCGGTCCGCCGGCCTCGGTCAGCGTCTCGGCGCCCGCCCGCCAGTTGATCAACTCGATCGCGCGCGGTGAGAAGGCGTGGTCGACCGTCTCGGCGAAACCGGCATCGTGCACCGCGTCATCGGCGATGATCGGCATGAACTGGAAGCCGCCGCCGATGGCGCCCATGGCGGCCTTGACCGTTGAAATCCGGGTGGAGTTCCACAGGTTCTCCTTGACGATGACCTGCTCGGCCATGCCGAGATCGCGAGCGACCGCGATCATGCCCGAGAGATCGCCAACGTCGAGCTTGTTATCCAGGTTGATGAGGATCCTGTCTCGGGTCGCCATCAGCATCTCGCGCAACGTCGAAACCGTTTCATCGGTGACGACGCCGGTGCCCTCGACCACCAGCCGGCAGGTCTTCAGTTCGGCCAGCGTGCGCTTGACCACCTCGCCCTTGCAGGTCGTGGTGCGGTCAAGCCAGCTGTCATGCATGACGACGAACTCGCCATCCTTCGAGCGCCTGATGTCGACCTCGACGATCTCCGCGCCCATGGCGATCGAGCCTTCCACGGCGGCAATCGAATTTTCCGCATAGAGCGTCTTGCCGGCCTGCATGCTGCCGGCGCGATGCGCGGCCACCATCACGTGGTCGCGCCACTGGTTGGCATGCTCGAAGCGGTCGAGTATCTGTCTGGCGCGGGTCTCGCCGGCCAAGGCCTGGCCAGCGGCGGCCGCAAGTGCCGCGGAAAACAAAAGGCTCAGCCAGAGGGTCCGCATCGAGAATCGCTCCTTGCCGGATCGAAACCCGGATAGGCGATGCCCGTGACATCTCGGTGAACGAAGCCGGCTAGCGGAACGCGTCAGATGCGTTTCGAGAGCCGGCGGAACCAAGCCATGGCCGGCATATCAATGAGGCGCCACGTGCACTCGCGCAGCACCATTCCGTCTCGCCAAGCTGTGACTGGCATCTTCCGTGCCGCTTCTGTAGTTGTTGCACCCCGATGAAAAACGAGGATCCGTAATGGCGAACAACAACATCGACAACGCCTTCACCGCCCGTTCCAAGACGGGCGCCGCATTCGAGCCGACCTATTCCGGCGCGCTGTCGTTCATGCGGCGCAAATACACGAAGGACGTGAAGGGCGCGGACGCGGTGGTGTGGGGCATTCCTTTCGACGCCGCCGTCACCAACCGGCCCGGCGCCCGTTTCGGGCCGCAGGCGATTCGCCGCGCCTCTGCGATCCTCGACAACGACCCGCAATATCCGTTTTCACGCGATCTGTTCGAGCATCTGGCGGTCGTCGACTATGGCGATTGCCTGCTCGACTTCGGTAATCACCAGAAGACGCCCGGTACGATCGAACGCGAAGCGGCGAAGATCCTCAAATCAGGGTCCTTCCTGCTGACGCTCGGCGGCGACCATTTCGTCACCTGGCCGCTGCTCAAGGCGCATGCCGCCATCCATGGCCCGCTCGCCCTGGTGCAGTTCGACGCGCATCAGGACACCTGGCCGGACGACGGCAAGCGCATCGACCATGGTTCCTTCGTCGGCCGCGCCGTCAAGGAAGGCATCATCGATCCAGATCGCTCGATCCAGATCGGGATCCGCACTCATGCGCCCGACACGTTCGGCATCAAGATCCTCTATGGCCATGAAATCGAGGAGATGCGGGCGTCCGATATCGCCTACGCCATCGTCGACCGCACCGGCGGCAAGAAGACCTATCTCACCTTCGACATCGACTGCCTCGATCCGGCCTATGCGCCGGGAACCGGCACGCCGGTTGCCGGCGGGCCGTCGTCGGCGAAGATCCTGTCGACGCTGCGCCAGCTCACCCAGATCGATATTGTCGGCGCCGATGTCGTAGAGGTTGCGCCGGCCTATGATCACGCCGATATAACGGCGATCGCCGGCTCGATGGTGGCCATGCAATATCTCGGCCTGCTGGCGGAGCGGAAGGCCCGGCTTGAAGAGTTGAACAACAACGGCAGCCACAACGGTGCCGCGGTGAATCAAGGTCAGGGCATATAGTCTTGAAATATCAGGGAATTTGATCGATCCATGAAACCGAAAATCTTCATCGACGGCGAACACGGCACCACCGGTCTGCAGATCCGGGCGCTGCTTGCCGAGCGCGGCGACCTGGAGATCATCTCCATTCCGACCGAGCGCCGCAAGGAAACAGCCGCGCGCGCCGAGTTCCTCAATGCCGCCGATGTCGCGATCCTGTGCCTGCCCGACGATGCGGCGAAGGAGAGCGTCTCGCTGATTGCCAACGACACCACCAAGGTCATCGATGCGTCGACCGCGCATCGCGTGGCGGAAGGCTGGGCGTATGGTTTCGCCGAAATGGACAAGACGCAGGCGAAGACAATTGCCTCGGCAAAGCGCGTCGCCAACCCCGGCTGCTGGCCGCAGGGACCGATCGCCACGCTGCGGCCGCTGGTCACCGCCGGCCTGCTGCCGGCGGACTTCCCGATCACCGTCAACGGCATTTCGGGCTATTCGGGCGGCGGACGGCCGATGATCGAGGACTATGTCGCCAAGGGCGAGGACGCCTCGGAATTCCTGCCCTATGGCCTCACCTTGCAGCACAAGCACGTGCCGGAACTCAGGGCCTATGCCAGGCTGTCGCATGATCCGATCATGCAGCCGGCGGTCGGCAATTTCGCGCAAGGCATGATCACGGTCGTGCCATTGCAACTCGGCGGCCTCGACCATGTGCCGACGGGTGCGGAGCTGCAAGCGGCGATCGCCGACCATTTCGCCGCCATCAAGGGCGGCGTGGTCGAGGTGGCGCCCTATGTGCACCTGGAGCGCATGCCGGAGATCGATCCGGAAATCTATAACGGCACCAACCGGATGAAGGTCTACGTCTTCGCCAACGACAAACGGGCGCAGGCCCTGCTGCTGGCGGTCTATGACAATCTCGGCAAGGGTGCCTCGGGTGCCGCCGTCCAGAACATGGACCTGATGCTCGGCCTCTGATGGATGCGCCAGCCTTTCCGGCGCGCTGGAAGGTCAGCGCGCCCGAATTCATTGCCGAGACGGCCACGGCATGCTGCTCGTTTGAACATGTCGTCTTCTCGACGTCGAATTCCGCCTGCCGCAACGCCGCGGCGGACGGTGCGGATTGAATTCTGACTGGCCGATCGGCTCGGGATCAGCTCCTGAGCGCGATTTCGTGCCGCAAGGGATAGGCGCCCTTGGTGCCGCGCCAATGCGCTGATGCAAAGCCCAACACGATGAGCGCAAACCCCTGATGGGTCAGCGCCATATGCAGCGGCACATGCATCAGCAGCGTGCCGATGCCGATCGAGGCCTGCACCAGCACCAGCAGAAACAGCAACGTCGCACGGCGGGCATGGGTTGAGCCTGGCAGCCTCCGGCGCGTGGCGATCACGTGCCACAGGGCCACGATGAACACCGTGTAGGCACCGAGCCGATGCACGAACTGCACCGTCTTCGGGCTTTCGAAGAAGTTGCGCCATGCCGGCTCGAGCAGCAAGAGATCGCCCGGGATGATCTTGCCGTCCATCAGCGGCCAGGTGTTGTAGCTCAGGCCAGCATCGAGCCCGGCGACCAGGCCGCCGAGATAAATCTGGATCAGCGCCAGAAACACGATGAAACCGGCCAGCCTCTGCGTCGACCGATCGGCGGCGGGTTCGGAATGCGGCGCCAGTCCGCGCGCCACGACCATGGTCGCGGTGAAGATCAGCGCGGCGAGTGTCAGATGGGTGGCCAGACGGTACTGGCTGACCGAGACCCGGTCGATCAGTCCCGAGGCCACCATCCACCAGCCGATGGCGCCCTGCAGGCCGATAAGCAGGAGGATGCCGGCGAGTTTCGGCCCCAGGCCACGCTCTATGCGGCGCGTTGTCCAGAAAAACAGCAGCGGCAAGGCAAAGACCAGGCCGACGCCGCGCGCCAGGATGCGGTGCGCCCACTCCCACCAGAAGATCGACTTGAACGCCTCAATGCTCATGCCCTTGTTGAGCTCGGCATATTGCGGGATCTGCTGGTAGAGCTGGAATTCCTCTTGCCACTCGGCGTCGTTGAGCGGCGGTATGACGCCATGGATCGGCTTCCATTGCGTAATCGACAGGCCGGAATCGGTCAGCCTGGTGGCGCCGCCGACCAGCACAAGCGCAAACAGCATCACCACCACCACATAGAGCCAGCCGCGCAGCAGCGCCCGATTGTGGAGGTCGCGGTCGCGGGCCACAAATGGCGCGGCAGCTGGTATGGCAGCCATGGTCTTGTCCCGGCAGGTTGGTTTGGCGGATTGGTGGACCATCGCTCTCGTGCTGGCAAGGCCATGCGGCGCGGCACGCCGTCGCGCCGCGTCTCACCGGTTGCACAGCTTCGCGCCAGGGCCTATGCGAGGCCAACACTCAGAGGTTGCCCGGTCCCTTGTCCGAGTTGCCGGCATCCTCGACAGGAGACCAATCATGCCCCTGCGCCTGAAAAAGCTGATCGGAATGTTTCTGCTGATTGCGCTGGTCATCATCTATGCGCTGGTCGCATCGATCTTCGCGGTCGCCCAGCTGTCGGAGTCGGGCCCGTGGGTGCATTTTCTGTTCTTCCTGCTCAGCGGCCTGCTCTGGGTGCTGCCGGCGATGGGCATCATCAAATGGCTGATGCTGGAGCCGCGGGCCAAGCGCTAAGCGGAACCCGTCACCGTCAGATGGTAACGAGCATCTTCCCTGCATTGGCGAGCGGCGTCGTCACGCCCGACAGCATGGTACGGATGTGGGCAAGGCTCTGGTAGCGGCCATTGACTGAAATGCGCGGCAAGGCATGCAGGAACCCGGCATGTTCGGCGCGCAGCACGCCGTGGCGCGTCGTTACGGCGGAGGCGTAGCCGGCGTCGCGGGCAAAGCCGACTTCCCGGCAGCCCACAGCACTTGCATAGCCATAGGGGTAGGCGAAATGGCCGGGCTTTTCGCCCAGTTCGGCCTGCAACATGCCGCGCACGGCGCCGGTCTCGTGCCGGGCATCGGTTTCGGAGAGCCGCTTCAGATTGCTGTGACTGATCGTATGGGCGCCGATCGTCACCAGCGGATGCGCGGCGATGCTGCGGATTTCGTCCCAGTTCATCAATGTCCGCAAGCGCGGACCGTCGGCGTCAACACCATTTGAGCTAGCCAGGTCGCGCAGCACCGCTTGCAGATCCTCCTCGCGGACTTCGGAGGTGAGATAGGCGTGCAGGCGTGCATTGGCTTGCAGTTTCTTCGCGGGTGTCGAGCAATCGATCGTCAGGGGACCGTTCGGCCCTGTCAGCGACAAGGTATTCCGCGCGTTGACGATGTCCTCGACCACATCCCACCACAGGTCGGCGGTGCCGTTGATCAGCCCGGGCGCGACATAGATGGTGATCGGCGCGCCGTGCTTCTCCAGCACTGGCAGCGCCTCGGTCATGTTGTCGCGATAGGCGTCGTCGGCGGTGATGGTTGCGAACTGGCCACCCTTGCCGCCTGCCTTGATGCGCTCAACGGCTTCGTCCATGGAGACAAAGACATAGCCATGCGCCTTCATGTCGGCGATCATGGCATCGAGGAAACCGGGCGCGATATTGAGATGCCGGTTGACGCTGTGCGGCTTTTCCGGCGTCGCGGTGACGCGGTGCAGCATCAGGATGGCGCCAATGCCGCCGATGAACGGCTTGGCCAGCGGTGCAAGACCGGTATAGCGGGCGACGTTCAGCGCCAGTTTCCGGATTGCCTCCCCGCCGTCGATCATTCATTCACCTTTTGCGCCTAGGCTGATCCAAGCACGGAATGCGCCTGCGCGAACCCCAAATCGCGATCAATACGCCCTAAGGATTGAGGTATGGTTGACGCTTCAGCGTCATTTGACGGCAATCGGCTTGCGGCGACCGAGGCGTCGTCGCGCGCCTTGCCACGGGAACATGCCGGCCTGTCGATTTCAGTGGTGTCCACGGACGGGCTCGCAGCCTATGCCGAGTTCTGCCGCTCGGCCCTGTTCGCACCGGCGCAGAGTGCTGCCTGGGTCTTGAACTGGGCCGCCGAGGCCGGATCGGACCTGCTCGTCACCACGCTGAGCGCCGAAGGCAGGCCGGTCTTTTCGCTGGCGCTGGAAGTCACGGCCAGCGGTCCATTCCGCGTCGCCCGCTTCATGGGAGGGCGCCACGCCAATGGCAACTTCGTCGCCGGCGATGCGGACTGGCTGGCCAGGGCGGATATCCAGGCCGTCCGATCGATGCTGGCGGCCATCGCCAGGGCACGCCCGGACATTGATCTCGTCGCACTGGAACGATTGCTGCCCGATCTCGACGGCGTCGCCAATCCCCTCGCCTCGCTTGACCATTTTGCCAGCCCCAATCTGTCGCTGGCCGTCGACCTTGCCGGCGGCTTCGATGCGCTGCTTTCTCGCGCCAGCGGCAAACGCAAGCGCAAGAAGCACCGTTCTCAGATCCGGAAGTTCGAGGCCGTCGGCAGCCATCGGCGCATCGAGGCGCGTACGGCGGACGAGGTGACCAGGCTGCTCGACGCCTTTTTCGAGATGAAGGAATTCCGCTTCCGCAAGATGGGCATCACCAACGTCTTCGGCGGCGAGCAGGTGCGCGGCTTCTTCCGCGCGCTGTTCGTGCAAGCGCTTGCCGAGGACAAACCTTCCTTCGTGCTGCACGGGCTCGAGGTTGCCGGCAAGCTGCGCGCCATCACTGGATCGAGCCGCTCGGGCAAGCGCCTGATCTGCGAGTTCGGCGCGATCGCCGAGGACGATCTCGGTCACGCCAGCCCCGGCGATTTCCTGTTCTTCGACAACATCCAGGAAGCCTGCGAGAGCGGTTTCGAGGTCTATGATTTCTCCGTCGGCGACGAGCCATACAAGCGGCTGTGGTGCGATATCGAAACCCAGCATTTCGAGGTGCTGATCCCCTTGACTATGAAGGGCCGCGTGCTGTCGCTGACGCTCAGGCAGGGCGCAGGGCTCAAGGCCTTCATCAAGAACAGCCCGACGATCTGGAAGCTGACCAAGATGCTGCGCCGCAAGGCGGTGGGACAAGCAGTGCCTGCCGAGGACGAAAGCTAGCTCTCAGAAATTGAGGGCTTCCCTCAGCGCCGGGCCGGCCCTGACGCGCAAATCCAGATCGGCCTCGATATGATCGATGTGGTGCAGCATCAGCCGGCTCGCCCGCCCGCAATCGCCGCTCTCCAGCGCGCCGACAATTTCCGTGTGTTCGCTGTGCCCACAGGCCGATATGCCAGACCGCCCGTAAAGCGCGATGACCAATGACGAGCGCGCCACCAGTTCCTCCATGAAGCGCTGCAGGATGGCATTGCCGGCGACGGCGGCGAGCAGCAAGTGGAAATCGCCCGACGCCTTGATTTCGGAACGCCGCGCGGTCGGGCCGCGCTCAGCGATGAAGCGGCCCTCCTCGTCGAGCTGCGCCTTGAATGCGGCAATGTCGGTAGCGGTGACACGGCCGCAGGCGGCGATGGCAATGCCCGGTTCGATCAGTCGGCGCGAGGCGAACAGTTGGCGCGCCTCCTCCGGCGATGGGTTGGCGACGAAGGCGCCACGATTTCGCTCGGTGCGCACCAGCCCTTCGAAGGACAGCATCTGCAGCGCCGCGCGCGCCACGGTACGGGAGACGTCGAACAGTGTGCCGACCTCACCTTCCGACAGCTTGGTGCCCGGCGCCAGCCGGCGGTCGACGATGGCGTCGCGCAACTGGTCGCGGATCGCCCGGGCACGATCCTGCGTGGCGCTGTCGGTGGCGGAATAGATCTGGTCGGCAATGTTCATGGCGGGAATTCTTTCCGTCCCCTTCTAACGCGACTCTTGACGCCTGCACGAGAGGCAAAGTGGACACGAAGGCAAAAAAGATTGCATACGATTTGGGTAGAGATCGCCGACAATCGCCCATAATTTGTGCAATGCACAAACAGCCCGCCTGATAGGCGCCGTCCAAAAATCCTGATTTTCCCGACGATTCAAGTGCTTGGCCAGTCATCTCGCGATTGGCACGCATGATGCTTTGGTTAATGCGACCAAATGGGGAAGCCTGATGTCCAAAGCCGCCGAAATCGACATTGTGTCCGTTTCGAAAGTCTATGGAACGACGACCGCCGTCGAGGGCATCAGCCTCAAGATCCCGGCCGGCACCTACTGCTGCCTGCTTGGCCCTTCCGGCTGCGGCAAAACCTCGACGCTGCGCATGATCGCCGGCCATGAGAGCATTTCCAGCGGCGATGTCCGCCTCGGCAATGTGGTGGTGACGGACTTGCCGCCGGCCAAGCGCGGCACGGCGATGATGTTCCAGTCCTATGCGCTGTTCCCGCATCTCGACCTGATCGACAATGTCGCCTTCAGCCTGAAGATGAAGGGCGTCGACAAGGAAAAGCGTCGTGCCAAGGCGCTCGACATGCTGAAGCTGATGCAGATGGAGGCCTATGCGACGCGCCGGCCCGCGCAGCTTTCCGGCGGTCAGCAGCAGCGCGTAGCACTCGCTCGCGCATTGATCACCGATCCAGAGGCGCTGTTGCTCGACGAGCCGCTTTCCGCGCTCGACCCGTTCCTGAAGATCCGCATGCGGGCCGAGCTGAAGAAGCTGCAGGCGTCACTCGGCATCACCTTCGTCCACGTCACCCACAGCCAGGAGGAGGCGATGGCGCTCGCCGACCTGATCGTGGTGATGAATGACGGCCGCATCGAACAGGCAGCGGCGCCGCGCGACGTGTTCGCGCGGCCGGCCACCGCCTTCGTCGCGCGCTTCATGGGCGACCACAATGTCATCTCCGGCCGGGTCACCGGTGAACGCGACGCCATGGTCGCCTTCGACGTTAATGGCGGCGGCTCGCTTGCCGCCAGTGGCCGGCCACAGGACGTGGGAGCGCCGATCGACATCGCCATCCGCACCGACCATGTGCGCATCGGCGAGGCGCCCTCGCCCGGCCTCGGCTTCACCGGCATCGTCTCCAACATCGAATATCGCGGCGCCACGGTGAAGCTGTCGGTCACCGGCGCCGGCATCGACGATTTCACCGTCATCATCGACGATTCCGACTTCTTCGCCAAACCCGTCGCCATTGGCGACGCCGTACCGGTCGCCTGGGATTCCGAGGATGCCATCGTCCTCGGTCGCCTGCATTCATGACGTCAACCAAGCAAAACAAGATAGGGGAATAGGATGACAAACACTACGCAAACCAAGGCGGGTATTTCGCGCCGCTCGCTGCTGAAGACGGGTGCCGCTGCCGTCGGTCTTGCCGCCGGCTCTGGTGCCATATCAGGCTTTCCGACCATTTGGGCGCAATCCAACATCACGCTGCGCCAGTTCGGCACCGGCGTGTCGAACCTCAACGCCATCGCCGACAAGTGCAAGGCCGATCTCGGCATCACGCTCGAGATGACGGCGACAGATTCCGACGCCGCTGCCCAGCGCGCCGTGACCCAGCCCGACAGTTACGACATCGCCGACATCGAATACTGGATCTGCAAGAAGGTGTTCCCGAGCGGCGTCCTGCAGCCGATGGATGTCAGCAAACTGAAGTACTATGAGGAACTGGTGCCGCTGTTCAAAACCGGCAAACTGACGCCCGACAGCGTCATCGCGCAGGGCACGGCGCCGCACACAGTCGGTTATGTCGACGCGCAGGACTCAAAGACCTTCGCCAAGGCACCGACCAACTGGTTCACCATGGTGCCCACTATCTACAACGCCGACACGCTGGGCATCCGCCCCGACCTTGTCGGCCGCGACATCACCACCTGGGCCGACATCATGGACCCGGCCTTCAAGGGCAAGACCGCGATTCTCAACATCCCCTCCATCGGCATCATGGACGCGGCGATGATCATGGAAGCCACGGGCAACATCAAATATGCCGACAAGGGCAACATGACCAAGGAGGAGATCGACAAGACGATCGACTTCCTGATCAAGGCCAAGCAGGCCGGCCAGTTCCGCGCCTTCTGGAAGTCCTTCGACGAGAGCGTCAATTTGATGGCGTCGGGCGAAGTCGTCATCCAGTCGATGTGGTCACCGGCCGTCGCCGCCGTGCGCTCCAAGGGCATCGCCTGCCGCTTCCAGCCGCTCAAGGAAGGCTACCGCTCATGGGGTGGCGGCCTCGGCCTTGCCGCCCATCTCAAGGGCGCCGAGCTCGACGCTGCCTACGAATACATCAACTGGTACACGTCGGGCTGGGTCGGCGGCTATCTCAACCGCCAAGGCTATTACTCGGCCAACATGGTCTCGGCCAAGAAGTTCATGACCGAGGACGAGTGGGGCTACTGGATCGAAGGCAAGCCGGCCAAGGGCGACATCAAGGCACCGGACGGCACGGTCATGGAGAAGGCCGGCGCGGTGCGCGACGGCGGCTCGTTCGAGGAGCGCATGGGCAAGGTCGCCTGCTGGAACTCGGTCATGGACGAGGACCGCTACATGGTGAAGCGCTGGAACGAGTTCATCGCGGCGTAAGGAACAAGCGCCCCTTCTCTACCCCTTCTCCCCTTGCGGGAGAAGGGAACGCGGCTCAGCCGCATCGCGAAAAACCGAGAGCATTAATGACAGTCGCGATCGAACGTCCCGCAATCGCCGCCGCGAAACAAGTCCGACAACGACGCTTCTTCGTCAGCGCCGTCACGCCCTACCTCCAGTCGGCGCCTCTGGCGCTGATCCTTGGTGCGTTCCTGCTCCTGCCCATCATCATGATCGTCGTCGTGTCCTTCTGGGATTACGACTTCGCCGCCATGTATCCGGATTTCCTGACCACAAACTATTCCGATGTTCTGGGCTCGTGGGTTACTTGGAAGACCTATCTCAATACCATCAAATTCGCCGCCATCGTCTGGGCGCTGACCTTGTTCATCGGCTTCTGGGTCGCCTATTTCCTCGCCTTCCACATCCGCACCACGGCCATGCAGATGGTGCTGTTCCTGGTCTGCACCGTGCCTTTCCTGACCTCCAACATCATCCGCATGATCTCGTGGATTCCCGTGCTCGGCCGCAACGGGCTGATCAACTCGACGCTGGTGCATCTGGGGCTGGTGCCGAAACCGATCGAATGGCTGCTCTATTCGGAATTCGCGGTCGTGCTCGCCATGGTGCATCTCTATACGCTGTTCATGGTGACGCCGATCTTCAACACGCTGATGCGCATCGACCGCTCGCTGGTCGAGGCCGCGCGCGACGCGGGCGCCTCCGGCTGGCAGGTGCTGTGGAACGTCATCATTCCACTGGCCAAGCCGGGCATGGCGATCGGCACCATCTTCGTCGTCACGCTCGTCATGGCCGACTTCTCCACCGTGCAGGTGATGTCGGGCGGCCAGAGCGCTTCCGTCGCGCTGATGATGAAGAACCAGATGTCGCTGCTGCAATATCCGGCCGCCGCGGCCAATGCGGTGGTGCTGCTCGTGCTGGTGCTTTTGATGGTCGCCGGCATCCTGCGCGTCGTCGACATCCGCAAGGAGCTCTGACGTGAGCCACGAAAAACGCACTGTCGGTTTCTACGTGCTGGCGGTCTTCTTCACGCTGTTCGTGCTGTTCCTCTACGGCCCGCTGTCGGCGATCCTGATCCTCTCGTTCCAGGGCGAGACCGGTGGCCTCACTTTCCCGCTCAACGGCGTGTCGCTGCACTGGTTCGCCAATCTGTTCGAGCGCCAGGCCGTCGGCGACTTCGGCGGCAGCTTCAAGCGCTCGCTGGTGCTGGGCGTCATGGTGATGATCGTCACCGTAGTGGTGTCCCTGCTGGCGGGCCTCGCCTTCCGCCAGAAATTTCGCGGCGCCACAGCGCTGTTCTACCTGGCTGTCGCCAGCCTCGTCGTGCCCTCGATCATCATTTCACTGGGCATCGGCGTGGTCTTCCAGCAGATCGGCTTTCGTCCGGCCTGGTACACGTCCGCCTTCGGCGCGCATCTGACCTGGACCTTGCCGTTCGGCGTACTGATCATGTTCGCCGTCTTCAACCGCTTCTCGCCGGCCTATGAGGAGGCCGCACGCGACCTCGGCGCCACCTCCTGGCAGACCTTCGCCCATGTCGTGCTGCCGATGATCGCGCCGAGCCTGATCGGCGTTGGCCTGTTCGGCTTCACGCTGTCCTACGACGAGTTCGCGCGTACGCTGATGACCTCAGGCACCTTCAACACGCTGCCGCTCGAGATCTACGGCATGACCACCAATGTCACGACGCCTGTCCTCTACGCGCTGGGCACGGTGACCACGGTGTTTTCGTTCCTGGTGATCCTGGCAACGTTGGGCGCCATCCTCTATGTCGGCCGCCGCCGGGCGAGCGCGTGACGTGCAGATACTGGTGGTAAACCCAAACACGACGGCGAGCATGACCGAGACCATCGCGGCCGCCGCACGCGCCGTCGCCGGCGCCTGGACGGAAGTGGTTGCCGTCACCTCGTCCATGGGACCGGTATCGATCGAAGGCTATTATGACGAGGCACTGGCCGTGCCGGGCCTGCTGATGGAGATCGCCGCCGGCGAGCGTGCCGGCGCGCAGGCGGCCATCATCGCCTGTTTCGACGACACCGGCCTTGATGCGGCACGCGCCATGGCCGGTATCCCCGTTATCGGCATCTGCGAGGCGGCGCTTTCCATCGCTGCTTTCATTGCCCAGCGCTTCACCGTGGTGACAACCACCGAACGCTCGCTTGTACCTGTCGAGGGGCTGGTGCATCGCTACGGCATGGCGGGACGCGTCCGCGTGCGCGCCGCGGACATCCCCGTGCTTGCGCTGGAGGACCCGGCATCCGGCGCGGTCGGAAAACTGCGCGACGAAATCGCCCGAGCGATCGGAGAGGATCGCGCCGAGGCCATTGTGCTCGGCTGCGCCGGTATGGCCGACCTTGCACACCGGCTGCAAGCGGAGTTCCAACTGCCGGTTATCGACGGCGTCGGTGCAGCACTCAAGCAGGCCGAGGCGCTGATCTCGCTCGGCCTGTCGACATCGAAGCGCGGCGCCTATGCAAGCCCGCTGGCCAAGCCCTATCGTGGTGTGCTGAAATCCTTCTCACCCGGAATAGCCGCCGCGGAGTGAGTGCATGAAGCCGACCATCCGGACGCTTTCGCTGCAGGAGCTGGCTGTTCTCGTCGACTGGGCGGCCGCGGAAGGCTGGAATCCTGGCCTTGAAGACGCGGCGATGTTCCAGGCCGCGGACCCTGAAGGCTTCATCGGCGCCTTTGTAGGCAACGAAATGGTCGCGGCAATCTCGGCGGTGGCCTATGGAAGCGAGTTCGGCTTCATCGGCCTCTACATCTGCCGGCCGGACATGCGCGGCAAAGGCTACGCAAAGGCGGTGTGGAACGCCGGAATGACGAGACTTGCCGGCCGCACAATCGGCCTCGACGGCGTCGCCGAGCAGCAGGCGAATTACCGGCGCAAGGGCTTCAGCCCGGCCTACGAGACCATCCGCTATAGCGGCCGCAAGGCAGGCCCATCGGGCAGAGCCAACGGACTGAGGACGGTGAAGACTGAGCTCGTGCCCGACATCATCGCCTATGACGCGCATTGCTTTCCCGCGCCCCGACGTGCCTTTCTGCAGCGCTGGCTGCGGCCGCCACATCACGGGCTGGCGGCGATCAGTTCACGCGGCATCAACGGCTATGGCGTGGCGCGCCGGTGTCGATCCGGCTTCAAGATCGGCCCGCTGTTTGCCGACGACATGGAAATCGCTCTGCGATTGCTGGACGGACTGGCTGGTGCCTGCGAGGGCGGCGACCTGAGCGTCGACGTTCCAGCCACCAAACTGGACTTCATTGCAGCGCTTGATGCGGCCGGCTTTGCGCCGACCTTCACCACCACCCGCATGTACAAGGGCCCAGCCCCGAAGCTTGGGCCGCAGCGGTTGTTCGGCGTAACGACCCTGGAACTGGGATAGAAATCAGACGGGTCTCTGAACAGGTCTCCGCCAAACGATCCAAGGCTCGCTCAGGCGGCGGCGGTGCGCCGTCCCGGCACCGGATTGCCGGGCGGTTCGTGGCCGAGCGGCGTCACCAGCGTCACGTCGGGATAGCCGCTTTCGATCAGCCTGACCGCGGCCTTTGTTACTTCGTCGTCCGGCTCCAGCATGGAGAGAAAGACCTCGGTGGCATCGCCGGTCAGACGGCTGATGCCCTGCGCGTCGGCTGGTCCGCACTCGACCACGACCAGATCATAGGCGGTTGTCAGCGACTGCATGATGATCGGCAGCCGGTCGGCGGCTCGCATGGCGCGGACCGGATCGGCGGTGCCGACGGGAATGACGTGACAGTCCGAGTAGAGATCGGCGTGGATGACGTCGCTGAACTGCGCTTCCGAAGCGAGCAGGTTGGTGATGCCGGGGAAAAGCCCACTGTCCAGCATCGGCCGTGAGGCCGCCCCCGACGCGGTGAGGTCCAGCAATAGGACGCGCAGGCCGGCGTCGGCGACCTCGCGTGCCACCAGGACCGCGGATGCGGCGGCCTCGTCGCCCTCTGGCGACACGAATATGGCGCGCGCGGCACCGCTGGCGATCAGCTTTTCGGCAGCCTTCTCGACGTCGATCTCGCCCAGCGTCGAACGCACCGGTTCGGGCTCGACAGCCGTCTGCTCGGCTGCCGCTGCCTCGGCCATTGCGACCATATCGGGCGCTTCGGCCCCATAGGGCATCGCGGCCGTGTAGGGCTCGGCCTCCGCTGCAGCCGGACGTTCCGCCATCTCCTGGCGAGCGACGGGATCCTGGCGGACTGAAGGCTCATGGCGGACAACCGGCATTGCGACCCTATCAGGCGCCTGCGCCACATGGGGCATCGCGACCTCATCGATCCGCTCGAAGCGGGAACCGGTCGCCGGACGCATCGCACGGCCGGAAAACAGCTCCTGCAGAAGCGTCACAATGACCATGATCAGCAGCGATGCGGCGAAAGCGGCGCCAACGATCGGCCCGACCTTCGGGAAATAAGCCTCGGAGGGAACCGAAGCCTTCGAGGCGATCCGCGCGTCGACCGGCAGATAATTGCGATCCTGGCGCGAAGCCGCTTCGCGGTAGTTGGTCAGATACAACTCGAGTTGCTGCCGTTTGGCGGTGGCGTCGCGCTGCAGCGCATCGAGATCGACCTGCTGTTCCCCGGCCTGCGCCGACGCGGCCTTCAATGTGTTGACGTCGGCAACAAGCTGATTCTCGCGGGCCTTTGCCGTCTCGGCCTGCATCAACAGGCCCTTCATGACCTTTTGCGCCTCGCCGCGGATCTGCGCATCGAGATCGGCCAGTTGCGATTTCAGCGCGCGGATGCGTGGATGATTGCCAAGCAATGTCGTCGACAGATCGGCGATGTTGGTGCGCAGTTCGACCTGGCGCTCGCGCAGGCGCTGGATCAGGTCCGATGACAAAACCTCCGGCACGGCGTCCAGCGAACCGCCATTCTGCAGCGCCCTGCGCACACCGTCAGCGGTCGCTTCGGCCGCGGCGCGGTTGGCGCGCACTTTCGACAGTTCGCTCGACAGTTCCGAGAGCTGCTGGGTGGCCAGCACCGAATTGTTACCACCCATCAGAAGATCGGATTGTGAGCGGTAGGCAGCGACCTTGGCCTCGGCATCCTTGACCTGCTTCGACAGGTCGGCGATCTCCGGCGCCAGAAAATCGGCGGCGGCATTGTTCGATTCGAGCTTGGCGGCCCCTTGCCCCGCTATATAGGCGGCGGCAATGGCATCTGGTATGGCGGCCGCGAGCCTTGGATCTTCCGATGAGAACTCAATGGCGATGATGCGGGTCTTTTCGACGCCATAGACGTTGAGCTTCTCGTGCATTTTCTTGAGGACGCGCTCTTCCGCCGGAATCTCCATTGGATCGCTTTTCAAGCCGACGAGGACCAAAGCGCGGCTCAACGGCGACATATAGAGCGCGTCGTCGAACTCGGGCAATTTTGCCAGGCCAAGCTTTTGCGCGACCTGCTTGAGGATTTCGTTGGAGGAAATTATCTGGACCTGGGTGGCGACGCCCTGTTCGTCGAGAATAGGCTTGTCGGTATCATTGTTGTTGCTGGCCGGCCGCGTATACACGGATTCACGCGGAGCGATTTCCACCTGCGTCTCGGCCTTGTAGTGCCGGGTTGCCAGCGAGGCAAAGGCGAAAGCCGCGCCGGTCACCAACAGCGCGACGACGAGAATGCGCAGCCAACTCCTCGCCAGGCTGCCGAAGAGCTGGCTGAGATCGACGTCGACATCTGCGGCCGCGGACTGAACGGACATGCATCCCTACTCCGATACTGGGTCAGCACGCACCGTAAACAACTATGGTAACTCAGCCGTTAAGATCGCGGTAAGTTTCCATTAGGGTTTACTGGCGGGCGATAAACAAAACCGCCAGAAATCGTAAAACTCTTGCCGATGCGCCGTCCGTCGGCCGCCCCCTTTACCGGCCATTAACCCTAACAGGATGATAACGGACCTCGATCCCTAGAGTTGCTGCGACGTTGCGGCGACCAGTCGAAGGTACCTATCCGGTCATGAAAAGCACTGCTTCCCTCTTTCGTGCGCTGCTTGCCGTATCGATGCTCGCCGGCTGTTCCAGCTACCGGCCGACGCCGGCAGCTTTCCATGAGGTGCTCGATCAGCCCTATCGTCTTGGCGCCGGCGACCGCGTCCGCGTCACCGTGTTCGAGCAGGATGGCCTGACCAACACCTACAGCGTCGACCAATCCGGCTACCTCTCCTTCCCGCTTGTCGGCGCCATACCGGCGCGCGGCCACACCGCACAGCAGATGGAAAAGCAAATCGCCGACAAATTGCGGCAAGGCTATCTGCGCGATCCAGACGTTTCGGTCGAGATCGACCGCTATCGGCCGATCTTCGTCATGGGCGAAGTGGGTGCGGCCGGCCAATATTCCTATGTTCCCGGCCTGACGGTGCAGAAGGCCATCGCCATTGCCGGTGGTTTCTCGCCGCGTGCCAATCAGGAAAGCGTCGACATCACCCGCGACATCAACGGCAAGGTGATGACCGGCCGCGTGGTCACCTCGGACCCGCTGCTGCCCGGCGATACCGTCTACGTCCGCGAACGCCTGTTCTGACGAACCACGTGGCGGACACACTCAGGATCGTCCACTGCTTTCGCTCACCCGTCGGGGGAATATTCCGGCATGTGCGCGACCTGACCGAGGCGCAGGTCGCCGCCGGGCATTCCGTCGGCATCGTTTGCGATTCGACGACGGGCGGCGCGTTCGAGGAGCGTCTGTTCGAGCAGATGAAGGACATGCTGGCGCTCGGCATCCACCGCACGCCGATGCAGCGCCATGTCGGCCCGGGCGACCTTGCCTCGGCCTGGCGCACTTACAGGATCATCAAGGAATTGCGGCCGGACGTATTGCACGGGCACGGCGCCAAGGGTGGCGCCTATGCCCGTCTGTTCGGCTCATTGTTGCGGGTATCAAGGTCTCGCGTAGCCCGCCTTTATTCGCCGCATGGCGGCTCTCTCCACTATGACGAGAACACGACCACCGGAAAGCTGTTCTTCGCGCTCGAGCGCTTCATGGCTCGCTTCACCGACTGCCTGCTGTTTGTCTCCGACTATGAACGGCAAACCTACCGCAGGAAGGTCGGCGAACCGCCCATTCCCAACACCCTGGTCTATAACGGCCTGCGCGCCACCGAATTCGAGCCGGTGATCGCCGAGACGGACGCAGCCGATCTGCTCTATATCGGCATGATGCGCGACCTGAAGGGGCCGGACATCTTCATCGATGCACTGGCGCTGGCCGGCCCCCAGTTCGGCCGCGCGCTGACCGCGGTCATGGTCGGCGACGGCGACGACCTGCCGCGTTACCACGTGCGAGTGAAACGCCTCGGGCTCGAGCGCCATGTCCGCTTCCTGCCGCCGATGCCGGCCAGGGAGGCCTTTGCACTGGCGGCGCTCGTCATCGTTCCCTCGCGCGCCGAAGCCATGCCCTATATCGTCCTGGAAACGCTAGCCGCGGGAAAGCCGATGATCGCCACCGCGGTCGGTGGCATTCCGGAGATATTCGGCACCGGTTCCCCTGCCCTGATCCGGCCCGACCCGGTCGAGCTTGCCGACAAGATGAGCCAGGCGCTGACCGACCCAGTTGCCTATAGCGACCTGATGCCCGATGGCGCCGACCTCAAGGCGCGCTTCGGCGCCGATGTGATGGCCGCCAACATCGAGAAGGCCTACTTCGCCGCGCTAGACAGATAGCCGCAAGGTCAAGCCGTTTCAAAGCCACGGGTTGTTTCAAGGGTTTCTTAGCTCTCTTTTGCTATTCACCGAAGGGAAGCTTGCGGAAAGCCCCCATGAACGAGATCGACCCAGCGCGCCGCTTTTCAGCAGAGGCGGTGCGTAAATTCGACGGCCCGGCCGATGGCGACATGCCAAGCGGCATGAACGATGTCGCCCGCCAGGTCGCCACGCAGTACAGGCGCGATACCATGTCGCCGATCATGGTCAGCGGCGTCCTGCGCATGGTCGAATTCGGCTTGCTGCTGCTGTCCGGGCTCGCCGTCTATTTCCATTATGTCGGGTTCTTCAACTATCTCGCCTGGCAGTATCCGCTGACGATCGCCGCCGCGTCGTTCCTTGCCGTGGTGCTGCTCGACGTCACCGACTGTTACCAGATCGTCGCCCTGATGCGGCCCATCGCCAATTTCGGCCGCGTGCTGCTGGCCTGGGCTGGTGCCTTCGCGCTGATGGCGTTGACCGCGTTCGCCATGAAGATGTCGCAGGACTATTCGCGCCTTCTGTTCGGCACCTGGTTCGTCATCGGTTTCGTTCTCATCTTCGGCCTCAGGCTGGTGATGTCGAAGCTGATCCGGCGCTGGGCGCGCGATGGCCGCATGGAGCGGCGCGCCGTCATCGTCGGCGGCGGCAAGGCGGCGGAAATCCTCATCCGCTCCGTCGAAAAGCAGCCGTACAACGACATCCGCATCTGCGGCATCTTCGACGATCGCGGCGACAAGCGCTCGCCGCCCATCGTCGCCGGCTATCCCAAGCTCGGCACCATTTCGGAACTGATCGAGTTCGCACGCATCGCCCGCATCGACATGCTGATCGTGTCGCTGCCGCTGACGGCCGAATCGCGTGTGTTGCAGTTACTGAAAAAACTGTGGGTGCTGCCGGTCGACATCCGGCTGTCGGCGCATTCCAACGCACTGCAGTTTCGCCCGCGCGCCTATTCCTACATCGGCTCGGTGCCGATGCTCGATATCTTCGACAAGCCGATCAACGACTGGGATTCGGTCGCCAAGCGCGCCTTCGACATCGTCTTCAGCCTCATCGGCATCGTCGTGTTCTCGCCGGTGATGCTGGCGACCGCCATCGCCATCAAGCTCGACAGCAAGGGGCCGGTGCTGTTCCATCAGAAGCGGCACGGCTTCAACAACGAGACCATCGAGGTCTACAAGTTCCGTTCGATGTATACGGACAAGGCCGACCCGACCGCCAAGCAGACGGTGACCAAGAACGACCCGCGCGTCACCCGCGTCGGCCGCTTCATCCGCAAGACCTCGATCGACGAGCTGCCGCAGTTCTTCAACTCGCTGCTGGGTTCGCTGTCGCTGGTCGGCCCGCGCCCGCATGCCATCGCCGCGCAGTCACACAACCTGCTCTACAACGAGGTGGTCGACGGCTATTTCGCACGCCACAAGGTCAAGCCCGGCGTCACCGGCTGGGCGCAGATCAATGGCTGGCGCGGCGAGATGGACACCAACGAGAAGATCCGCATGCGGACGGAGTACGACCTCTACTACATCGAGAACTGGTCGCTGCTGTTCGACTTGCGCATCCTGTTCCTGACGCCGATCCGGCTGCTCAACACGGAAAACGCCTATTGAGCGCGATCAGCCATGATTTGCCGCGCGCGGCGGTCAACGCCAAGCTGATCGCGCTGATTTCCTCATGCGCGGTCTTCCTCGGCATTCTGCTGTCCGGCTTCGTCATCAGCGAGCCGGCGCCCTATGAACTCTACATGGCCGGGCTGATCGCCATCTGGGCGCTTTTCGGCTTGAGGATTTCCCGCGCGGCCACGCCACTTCTGGTGCTGCTGGTGACGATGAACATCGGCGGCATGATCTCCATGACGCAGATGGCGGACCTCGCCAATACGCCGCTCTATCTCGCCGTATCGCTGTTTCTCGCCTTCAGCGCGGTGTTCTTCGCATCGATCACCGCTGTGCGGCCGAGCCTCTACCGATTGATCTTCATTGCCTACGTGGCTTCTGCCGTGGCGACCTCGCTGCTTGGCATTGCAGGCTATTTCCACGCCTTTCCGGGCGCGGAGATGTTCACCAAATACGACCGTGCCGCTGGCGCCTTCCAGGACCCGAACGTGTTCGGCCCGTTCCTGGTGCTGCCCGGCATCTATCTGCTCTACCTGCTCCTGACCGGGCCTGTCTCGCGCATGCCGCTGCTGGCGGTGCCGCTGCTGATCATCACCGCCGGCATCTTCTTCTCCTTCTCGCGCGGCGCCTGGGGCATGTTCGCCGTCTCGGCTGTCCTGCTCACCGGCTGCCTGTTCCTGCAGAGCGCCAGCGGCATGTTCCGGCTACGCGTGGTGGTGATGACGATCGCCGCGCTGGCGCTGCTGGTCGTCGCCATGATCGTCATCCTGCAGCTGCCCGGCGTGTCGGAGATGTTCTCCAACCGTGCCCATCTCGAGCAGAGCTACGACACCGCCCGCCTGGGACGCTTCGCCCGCTACGCTATCGGCTTCCAGATGGCGATGGAGCATCCGTTCGGCATCGGCCCGCTGGTGTTCGGCACGATATTCGGCGAAGACACCCACGACATCTGGCTGAAGATGCTGATGGACTATGGCTGGCTCGGCTTCGTGTCGTTCCTCGCGCTCGTCGCCTGGACGATAGCAGCCGGCTTCCGCATCCTGCTCCGCGACCGGCCGTGGCAGCCCTATCTGTTGTGCGCCTATGTCGCCTTCATCGGCAATGTCGGGCTCGGCACCTTCATCGACATCGACCACTGGCGCCACGTCTACCTGCTGCTCGGACTGATCTGGGGCGCGATTGCACTGGAGTATAGGCACCAGCGGCTGTTGCGGCCTGCCTCGCAGCGCTCATCCGCACCCGCAATCGCAGTGGGATAAAAGTCGCCGAATTCGGTTGACCCGAGCGGGGTTATCACGATACATCGCGACCGGTCCGGAGTGTAGCGCAGCCCGGTAGCGCACTTGACTGGGGGTCAAGGGGTCGTCGGTTCGAATCCGGCCACTCCGACCATTTCAAAGCAAAGCCTTACCCCCGAGGGCTTTATACTTTCTGCCTGCTAATTTCGAATTGGGTAGCGCCAATGGCAACGGCTCTTGTTACCAGCGTGACCGGCCGAGCGTATGGATAAGACGCGCGGCTAGGAAGGCGGACCTTTAATACAGATTCATGTGCTCGAGGAAGAATGCGCGCAGCTGGCTTTCTCCGCTCGAGCCGGGTTTAAAATTGTCGGTATTGAAATAGTCCCAATCCACAGGAACCATGTTGAAATACCGCCCAAATGCGCTCGATGGCGCAAACTGGCCAGGCGCGGTGATTTGGCGATAAATCTTTCCGAATATGGAGGCCAAGGCTCTATATCCGTTCGTCCGAGGCAATATGTTTCCAACACCCAAGGCGCCCCACGCAAGCGGCCAGCGCTCCTGTACGGCGAGGAAATATTGCTCGTAGATTTTCCCGATTGAAATATCGTTGTCGTCCAAAAAAAGGTTGCGAAATACCAACCTATCCAATTCCTTAGCACTGGGACGCTGCAGTTTCTGATTCCGCAGAAGGGCATCCCGATCAACTTTCGGGTCGTCGCTGATATAGCGAAGGAGCCCATCAACGAACGTGGCTTGGGTTATCGTTTCTGTCCCAACACGGCCTTCCGTTGCGACCCCCAAGCGTTTAATTCGATCTTTGAAGGGACTGCCGTCAGTTCGATCTAGCGCCACGGCGACGTTGTGGCATGTTTTGTACGGGCTCCTAGCCTTTGCCAAGTCAAACAAATCAATTGCAAGACTGCGATTGACCTTTGTTTGTTCCAAGTTCACCGTGGCAAAAACATAGGCTTGGTCCGCGATGTCGCTTCCGATAAAAATCGAAGCGATCACGTCGAAATTCTTCTGCTTAGAAGTCTCAAGGCCAGCGATACGATGCTGACCGTCAATAACTCGACATAAATTTGAAAAGATCGTACTCGGCTTAGTATCACCCCTCCTCGTATTGGAAAAAACGATCTCCGACGTTTTTTCGTCGTACCAAGCAAAGTCGCTTGCTACAGATATTATGATTGACGAGGGGAAAGTCGCATCCAAGAAATTTACGTACTCGTTGAGTTCCTGAACCCGCCTCTCGTTCAGCGGCCTTTGAATACCCAAGTATTTTTCGACGTCGCGCTCGGACTGCAGACGGCGCCTGACATCAAAATAGGTCATCCTTTGGATGGAAGCTTGGTCGATGCTCGCAACGTATATGTCACCAATCGGCTGTCGGACGCACACTGCCTTGAACCGCTTTTCCAACACCTTGGTATCGACATGAGCGTCCAAGCCTTCAACCATGAGTTTTACCAAATTGTTTGACAAAATCCTCAGTGTCGAGCCGCATAACGCCGGCCGCACCTGATTCAAGAGAGTTGCGGATTAGCGTAACAGAGAGCCAGATGGCAATCGAACATAGCGTAACCACCAAGGACATATACCAAAGAATATCTTTGGATATTATTGCAAAACTGAAAGGAACCGCCTGTCTTCCGATGATGCAAGCTGATATTAAACATATGGCGAATGTTGTGATAGATAGTAGGTTTCTCCATGGGAACGATCGACTGAACCCGTCATCCCTTTTGTCATACTCTCTAGTTATCAAGTAGAATAGAGGACCAATTGTTACCGCCGATATAAGCAATGCCTCTCCGGAATAGAGATACGATCCGAGTTGGACAAAAATACTTTTTCCTTCGAGCATTTTTAACATTGTGGTTAGCCATACAGGCATTAGCGCGAATACGGCGAGGAAGCCAAGCTCTGAGAATGCATCCTTTGAGTGTAGCGCGGCAAACTTAACCCACGATGGAATGCCCATCATGCTACTCCCATGGCGTCAAAAGAGGTCATCAGCAACTCGCTTGTGCTTACGCGCCCTTTGTTCGAACCCGAAATGACGCTCGCTCGGTGAATTGGCAGCGATTCCATGACCCCTTCGTACAACGATCTAATAGAAGGATGATCGGCGTTCGTGAGGGCGACATAAACACCTCGATGTATCGCGCGTTGGATGGCACTTTTCAGCCTTAGCTGATCATCCCACGAAAAGATTTTTTCATTGTACTTCACGAACCCGTTGGTGTTGTGTGCAACGGTGTAGGGCGGATCCACAAAAAGAAAATCACCATTGTCAGCTCGATCGACAGTTTCCTCGAAATCACAGCATCGAATGCTCGCACCGCTTAAGAGCGAGCTTGCTAATTCGAAATTGTCATTTTCGAATATGATCTGTGATTTTGTCCCGATTGGGACATTGAACCGCCCGGCGAGATTTTCTCTATAGAGCCCATTCCAACAAGCGCGATTCAGATACAAGAATCGCGATGCATTTAAAATCGGATCGCTCTCATTGTGATCTCGTTGAAAGTAATAGTAGTCTTTCGAGTGTTTTTGCTGGTGGCGCTGAAGCGCGGCCCATACTCCACTCCAGTCTGACTGTATGGCGCGATAGACTTCAATTAGCCGAGAATTGAGGTCTGATAAGATCGCGTTGGCTGGGCAATGGCTAAAATAAATTGCCCCCCCACCGAGGAAGGGCTCAAGGTACCGACCAGGGTAGTTTGGAATGTTAAATAGCGGGTGGTCCGCAAGCCATCGCTTACCGCCCGCCCACTTCAAAAATGGTTTTGACTTCGCCAGATCCCCCATGGCGAGACCATTATCTTGTGATCTTCGACAGTCAAGCGTTTCTACAGTTACATTCAGATGATCTGGGCGCGAGTGCAGCTTTTTTATTTCAAGCGTGCCGATCGAGAGAGCGCCTGAATATTTGACCACCGGTCAAAGGGGTCGCCGACCCCAATCCAGCCACTCGGACAAGAACAGGGAATCTCGGATCGCGACGAGATTAAATCGCGCCGCCTACCGTCGAACCTATGCAGTCTCCCTGCTACCCCTGACAGACATCCACCCACTCAGCGCCGGTAATCTCTACCAAGCGCTGCGGTACAATCCGCACGGCGGCGTTGGTGGCGCCTGCCGCCGGCACCACCTCTTCGAACTCCCGCAGCGATACATCGCAATAGACCGGCAGCGGCGCCGGGAGGCCGAACGGGCAGACGCCGCCGACCGGGTGGCTCGTCGCCTCGACAACTTCCGCGGCGTCGAGCATGCGCGGCTTGCCGCCGAACTGGTCCTTGAATTTGCGGTTGTCCAGCCTGGCGATGCCGCTGGTCACCACCAGCATGGTGCGGTCGCCGACGCGCAGGCAGATCGTTTTGGCGATCTGTGCCGGCAGGACGCCATGCGCCTCAGCCGCCAGGGTCACCGTCGCCGAGCTCGCTTCGGTGACGATGACATCGATGCCAGGTGCGTGAGCGGCGAAGAAGGCACGAACGGATTCCAGGCTCATCGTCAAAACCCATGGTTCAAAACTTGATGGACGGCATCGCGTATAAACACGCGCGACACACAAATCGGCAAGCCCCAGGCCGAGGCAGGGAGACGGCGGCACCCGACAAAAACAAACCCGCCAAGGATGCCTTGGCGGGTTGTCGGGCATGCCTGAGGGCTGATCTATGTCAGGGGTCGACCTTGCGCCGGCGTCGGCACGGCCGGGGTGATCAGGGCCTCCTGCGGAAGTCGAAGCGCGGACACAATACGACGCAGCTTCGACGGATCGGTCACCCTGCCGTTCTCGATATCCTCAATCTCGTCGACCGCCAGACCGCATGTCAGGGAAAGCTTTTCCACGCTGTAGCCGCGGGTCTCCCGCATCGCTCTGAGGGTGCTGTGGTCAGGCCCGTTCCCGTTGGCTGCCGGTTCGGAGAGGGCTTCGCTTTTTGCATTATGGGGCATTGGCAACTCCATGACTGAAAGAGTTTGATCAAATGTGGAGTGCTGCCTGAGACGATCGGGAACATGCCCGCTCGCCGGCGATTTGCCAAGAGCCAAACCGACCGTCACGGGATCGTGAACCAGGCGCCTGTGAGGCCGTCTCACGCAGATCGGCTCCATCAAGTTCTTTTGAACACCCGAGCACCTTTTTGCTCAGTGGTTTCGTCAGGGATGCATCCGAATGACCGGGCCTACGCCTCAGCGCCGGCTGAACAGCAGGCTGGCAACGAGACCGATCACCACAAGGCCGACCGCGGCCGCCGCCGGATGGTCGCGGGCCGACTTCTCGATCACCCTGCCCTGTTTGCGGATCGCCGGCATGGCATCGCGCAGACGCCCCGCAAGATCGGAATAGGTATCGAGCGCGGCATCGCGACCATCTTCGTAGTAATCGCCGCCTCGCCTGGCCACGGCCTTCTTCAGGCTGGCCAATTCCCTGGTGAGAGCCGCGACCTGCCTGTCGAGATCGATGTCCGAGAGGGTCGAAAATGATGCCATGATGTGTTTCCTTCACGTGCAGAAGGAAAGGTAACGCCTTACCGGAAGACGGGTTCCGGTTTTTGAAATATCGATGTCGCTTCGGGCAGCGGTCAGCGCACCTGGTCGAGCAGACGCTTGCATTCCAGGAGGTCGAACAGCGCCTCCTGGAGCAGCGCACGATTGTCGCGCGAGAGTTTCGACGCGTCCGGCTGCACCGGACCGTCCTCGTCGCTCTTGCCCAAGCCGAAAAAGCGGCGACTGGGTTTGACGCGCGGCTGGCCAACCAGTTCGTCGTCCATGCCGCGCGGCTGGGCCGCGGGCGTCAACGGCACTTGATCGGCCTGCTTTCGCTGCGAGATCGCCTCGACGGCGGCCATGTCACCATTGCCGATGGCGACCAGGAAATGATTTCCGTTCTCGCGCAACAGCTTCTGCACGCCCTTGATGGTGTAGCCCTGGTCGTAGAGCATGTGGCGGATGCCCTTGATCAGCTCGACATCCTGCGGCCTGTAGTAACGACGGCCGCCGCCGCGCTTCATCGGCTTGATCTGGGTGAAACGCGTTTCCCAGAAGCGCAGCACATGCTGCGGCAAATCGAGATCTTCAGCGACCTCGCTGATGGTACGAAAGGCGTCCGGGCTCTTGTCCATGGGCGAATCCTCACGCTGGACGATGATCCGGCTTACCCTGCCGAATCGGGTCTTATTTCAGCGGTTTATGAAGCAATATTCAAGCCCGACGTCATGGCGGCGGCGGTTTTCAACCGCGCAATGGTCACTTGCCGCTTTTGGCCTTGCCGCTTTGGTGGGAGCGCAAGATACGGTTCTTCAGGACATTCGACGACTTGAAGGTCATCACCCGGCGCGGCAGGATCGGCACTTCTTCACCGGTCTTGGGGTTGCGGCCGATGCGCTCGTTCTTGGAGCGGACGTGGAATGTCGCGAAGGACGACAGCTTCACCGTTTCGCCACGGACGATCGCTTCGCAGATTTCGTCCAGCACCGCTTCGACGAGTTCGGCCGATTCAGTGCGCGACAGGCCGACCTTCCGGTAAACCGCCTCGGCAAGGTCGGCGCGCGTAAGTGTCTTTCCCCCCATCCGACCGTCCCATCAGCTCAAAACATAAAATTCGGCACAACAACGGCAGAGCCTAAGTAATTGATCCGGCAAGGTCAAGGACCGAAACCGGACCGTTTGGCACTTACCAGCGAATCAGGACCGCGCCCCAGGTGAAGCCGCCACCCATGGCCTCCAGAAGCACGAGATCGCCCTTCTTGATGCGGCCGTCGGCGACGGCCACCGAAAGTGCCAACGGCACGGAAGCCGCCGAGGTGTTACCGTGTAAATCGACCGTAACCACCACCTTTTGCTCAGCTATCCCGAGTTTCTTGGCGGAAGCGTCAATAATTCGTTTATTGGCCTGGTGCGGCACGAACCAGTCGAGATCATCGGCTGATATGCCGGCTTGCGAGAACGTCGCTTCGATGACATCGGTGATCATGCCCACCGCATGCTTGAAGACTTCGCGGCCCTCCATTCGGAGGTGGCCGACGGTGCCCGTGGTCGATGGCCCGCCGTCGACGAAAAGCTTGTCCTTGTGCGCTCCGTCGGAGCGCAGGCTGGCCGCCAGGACGCCACGGTCGGCGATCGTGCCAGTCCCCTCGCCGGCTTCCATGACCACGGCACCGGCGCCATCGCCAAACAGCACGCAGGTCGAGCGGTCGCTCCAGTCGAGGATGCGCGAGAATGTTTCCGAGCCGATGACCAGGACGCGCTTGGCCAGGCCGCCGCGGATGTAGAGGTCGGCCGTGGCCACGGCGTAGACGAAGCCCGAGCAGACCGCCTGCAGGTCGAAGGCAAACCCGTGATGCATGCCGAGCCGGTTCTGGATCTCGACGGCGGTGGCCGGGAATGTGTTGTTGGGCGTGGAGGTCGCCAGCACGATCAGATCGAGGTCGGCGGGCGTGAGACCCGCATCGGCAAGTGCTGCGCGCGCCGCCGCCTCACCGAGCGAAGCCGTCGTCTCGTCATCCCCGGCGATATGGCGCTGGCGAATACCGGTGCGCTGGGCGATCCACTCGTCGGAGGTCTCGACCATGCCTTCAAAATCGGCATTCTTCATGATTCGGCGGGGCAGCGCGGCGCCTGTGCCGCGCACGACTGATCTGATCAAAGTTCTTTCCTATTCCTTTGCGTCGGTAACGACGTCGGATTTCCTGTTTGCCTGGGCATGCGGGTTGCGCGCATGGAACAGGTCGAGGTCGGCCTCGATGCGGTCGAGCAGATTGTTGCGCACCATATCATAACCAAGCTCGATCGCCGCGGCGAAGCCGTCCGAATCGGCACCTCCATGGCTTTTCACCACGATGCCGTTCAGTCCCAGGAAGACGCCGCCATTGGAGCGGCCGACATCCATCTTTTCGCGCAGGCGATCGAAGGCGCCCTTGGCGAAGATGTAGCCGATCCTGGCCATCAGCGTCCGGCTCATCGCCGCGCGCAGATAGCCACCGATCTGGCGCACCGTGCCTTCCGCCGTCTTCAGCGCGATGTTGCCGGCAAAGCCCTCGGTGACGACAACGTCGACCACGCCCTTGCCGATGTCGTCGCCTTCGACGAAACCGTGATAGTTCATCGAGGCCATGTTGGCTTCGCGCAGCATGCGCCCGGCCTCCTTGACCTCTTCCTGGCCCTTGATCTCCTCGACTCCGACATTGAGCAGGCCGACGCTCGGCCTGGCGACGCCGAAGACCGAGCGCGCCATGCCGGTGCCCAGAATGGCAAAGTCGATCAGTTGGTGCGCATCGGCGCCGATCGTGGCGCCAACGTCCAGCACCACGCTTTCGCCGCGCAATGTCGGCCACAGCGCCGCGATCGCCGGGCGATCGATGGTGGCCATGGTGCGCAGGCAGAATTTCGACATCGCCATCAGCGCGCCGGTGTTGCCGGCGGAAATGCAGGCGTCCGCCGTGCCGGCCTTGACCGCTTCCACCGCCTTCCACATCGACGACTTCCAGCGGCCATGGCGCAGCGCCTGGCTCGGCTTGTCGTCCATCCTGACCGCTACCTCGCAATGGAAGAACTCGCTGATCTCGGCGAGCTTCGGAAATTTGGCGAGTTCCGGGCGCACGACCTCCTCACGGCCGTAGATGACGAAGCGGATGTCGGGACGGCGGGTCGCGACCGTCATGAGCGCCGGAATGACCACGGCTGGTCCGTGATCGCCGCCCATGGCATCGATGGAAATCCTGATCACGCGGTATTTATCTCACGGTTATGCGGGCAGGTCGCTTCAGCGACCGCGAAGGTTCGGCGAAAATAACGGTTTTGGGCTGCCGCACAACCGACTTTTCCGTCGCGGGCGAGCTTTTCAGGATTTTCCCAGCAAGGATCGCAGTTTCTGCTGAAATTCATTCTCCGCTGGTTCGGTCTCGGTGCCGGCATTCAGCGAGGCGCCCTGCTTGCGCGGATAGGGGTCGATGGCCAGTCCGAAGTACTGTTCGGCAAGTGCCCCGACATCGATCGTGTCACCGGAAAATGTTTCGGGACTGTCAGGGCCTTCCGCGTCGAGCAGTATCTCGCCGCCACCATCGAAACCCTGCCGTCCAAGCTTGGAGTCCTCGGGCAGCAACAGCGCTTCGACCGGTTCGTCGATATGCGCTTCGACAGGCTCGAGCGTGACGATACAGGCTTGGGTGATGTTTGCTTCGACGCGACCGCTGATCTTCACGCCATTGCGTTTCCATGACGCCACCAGAAGCTCGGCGCGATAGGATTCGACCGAAATCAGCCCGTGCTCCTCGGCCAGCGCCGCGCGCTGCGCGGCATCGGCCTCGATAACCACCGGCAGACCCTTCTGCGGCACGCGAGTGACGTTTGCGCGGAAGGATACCGGGCTTTGCGGGTCAACGTGCTTCATTGTTCAACCTCCCTTGGGACGGGAAACGCCAGCGCGCCGGCAACAATCGATTCGGATGGTTGCGCGGCCAGTTGATTGCAAGCGTCGGTGACATACGCGGCCAGCAGCGACGCTTCCGGCCAGGCGCCGGCGTCGGGCCGGACATTGCGGGCAAGGGCCGCGGTGAGCCCTTCGCGGTCATTTCTTTCCAGCGCATCATCATAGGCGGCGGTTCGTCCATAAAACATCCTTGCCAACTTTTTCATGCGTTTGGGTACGCCGACATCGCCAACGCCCAATTCCCGCAGCGAATGATCGACGTCGAGGAAGAACTCGTCGATCAGCACTTGAGCAACCTCTTGCGCCACGCCGTCCTCACCACGCAACCGGTGCTGGAACAGGAACATGTGCAGCGACAGCATCTCGAAACGGCCAAGCGGCGTGTCTGGCACATTCCAATGGGAATAAAACACGGTCTGCCGCGCCGCCGCCACGATTTGTGCGTAAAGCGCCTCGGTGATAGCGCGGTTGGCGTGGCGTTCGCGGCCAAAAAAGCGCTGGAACATTGGGGATGGTCTCCTGGGGACCGTTTGTTGAAGTGGCCTTGTTGCATCGGCAAGCAAGCTGGTTTACCGGTTTCGCGGCCCAGCGCAAGTTGCGGCCAGCTAATGGAGTTGTTGTTGCGCGCGCTGAATTTCAAGTCGACCTTCTCGTCCAGGCCCGCCGGCGCGATCTCGCTGCTGGTTATCATTTCGGCGCTATCCGCCTGCCACACCAACAAGATGATCGGTGACCTCAGCCCGAGCGAGACGCTGACGCAAGGGTACGTCATCGACCAGCAGGCAATCGATTCGGTGCCCGTCGGCTCCAGCCGCGAGCAGGTGCTGCTGGCGCTCGGCACGCCGTCGACGACGGCGACCTTCGACAATGAGGCGTTCTACTACATTTCGCAGACGCGCAAGCGCTACGTCGCCTTCGACAAGCCGAGGCTCATCGACCAGAAGGTGCTGGCGGTCTATTTCGGCGCGGACGGGCGCGTCACCCAGATCGCCAATTACGGGCTGAAGGACGGCAAGATGTTCGACTTCGTCTCGCGCACCACCCCGACCGGCGGCAAGGATCAGAACTTCCTCAGCCAGATCATCAACGGCGCCAGCAAGCTGGCCCCCGGCATTCCCGGCGGCGGCACTCCCTGATCTCAGACCGCCTTCCCTCGAGGAGGGCAGCATCATCTCAGTCGACCAAAAAACCCGCGGGAGCGATCCCGCGGGTTTTATTCGACCAATGCTCCTCGATCAGCCGTGCGCGAGCACGGCCAGCAGCAAGAGCGCGACAATGTTGGTGATCTTGATCGCCGGGTTGACGGCCGGGCCGGCGGTGTCCTTGTAGGGATCGCCGACCGTGTCGCCGGTCACCGAAGCCTTGTGCGCTTCGGAACCCTTGAGGTGCTTGACGCCGTCCTTGTCGACGAAGCCGTCCTCGAAGGACTTCTTGGCGTTGTCCCAGGCGCCACCACCCGAAGTCATCGAGATGGCGACGAACAGGCCGTTGACGATGACGCCGAGCAGCGAGGCGCCCAGCGCTGCAAAGGCGGATGCCTTCGAGCCCGAGATCAGCAGCACGCCGAAGTAGACGACGAGCGGCGCCAGCACCGGCAGCAGAGACGGGATGATCATTTCCCGGATCGCCGCCTTGGTCAGCAGATCGACCGCGCGGGCGTAGTTCGGCTTGGAGGTACCGGCCATGATGCCCGGATCCTCGCGGAACTGCTTGCGCACCTCCTCGACGATGGCGCCGGCCGCGCGGCCGACGGCCGTCATGGCGATGCCGCCGAACAGATACGGGATCAGGCCGCCGAAGATCAGGCCGGCGACGACGTAGGGGTTGGAGAGATCGAAGGAGATCTCGCCCATGCCTTGGAAGTAGGGATATTTGTCGCCATTGGCGGCAAAGAACTTCAGGTCGTTCGAGTAGGCGGCAAACAGCACCAGTGCGCCGAGGCCGGCCGAACCGATGGCGTAGCCCTTGGTCACCGCCTTGGTGGTGTTGCCGACCGCGTCGAGCGCGTCGGTGGAGTGGCGCACTTCCTTGGGCAGGCCGGCCATTTCGGCGATACCGCCGGCATTGTCGGTGACCGGGCCGAAGGCGTCGAGCGCAACGATCATGCCGGCAAGGCCGAGCATCGTCGTGACCGCGATCGCCGTGCCGAAGAGGCCGGCGAGCTGATAGGTCGAGATGATGCCGCCGACGATGACGATCGCCGGAAGTGCCGTCGATTCCAGTGAGACCGCAAGGCCCTGGATGACGTTGGTGCCGTGACCGGTGACCGACGCCTGGGCGATGGAGTTCACCGGGCGCTTGTTGGTGCCGGTGTAGTACTCGGTGATCACGACGATGAGACCGGTCACCACGAGGCCGATCAGGCCGCAGAAGAACAGGTTCTTGCCGGTGATGACCATGCCGGAAACGGTGCCGATCTCGCCCCAGCCAAGACATACGGAGGTAGCGACGCCGAGACCGACGACGGACAACAGGCCGGTGACGATCAGGCCCTTGTAGAGCGCGCCCATGATCGAGCCGTTCGAGCCGAGCTTGACGAAGAAGGTGCCGACGATCGAGGTCAGGATGCAGGCGCCGCAAATGGCGAGCGGATAGAGCATCGCCGCGCCGAGAACGGCGGTGCCGCCGAAGAAGATGGCAGCGAGAACCATGGTGGCGACGACCGTCACCGCATAGGTTTCGAACAGGTCGGCGGCCATGCCGGCGCAGTCGCCGACATTGTCGCCGACATTGTCGGCGATGGTGGCCGGGTTGCGCGGATCATCTTCCGGGATACCGGCTTCGACCTTGCCGACGAGATCGCCGCCGACGTCGGCGCCCTTGGTGAAGATACCGCCGCCGAGACGGGCGAAGATCGAGATCAGCGATGCGCCGAAGCCGAGCGAGACCAGCGAATCGATGACGATGCGGTCATTGGGCTGAAGGCCCAAGAAGTGGGTCAGGACAAGGTAGTAGATCGACACGCCGAGCAAGGCCAGGCCAGCAACCAGCATGCCGGTGATGGCGCCCGACTTGAAAGCGATGTCGAGGCCGGCAGCGAGGCTGTTTGATGCGGCCTGCGCCGTGCGAACGTTGGCGCGAACGGAGACATGCATGCCGATGAAGCCGGCGGAGCCCGAAAGCACCGCGCCGATCAGGAAGCCGACCGCGGCGGTGATGGACAGCAACCACCAGGCGAGCACGAGGACGACGACGCCAACGATGGCGATGGTGGTGTACTGACGCGCCAAATAGGCTTGTGCGCCTTCGCGGATGGCCGCGGAGATTTCCTGCATGCGTGCATTGCCCTGATCGGCCGCGAGGACCGAACGTGTCGCCCAGATGGCGTAAAGGATTGAAAGCAGGCCGCAGGCGATGACGGCGGAAATAATTGTCATTGCCGGATTTTCCTCGATTGATGGCCCAAAAGAACCCCTCCCTGGGCCGTTGAGACAAAGACCGGATTCCGAGCACGGAATCCGCCTCCTCGCAGCGGTGTATGCGAAACAGGGCTGCGAACGTCAAGATATTGTTCGGTTTTTGCCCGGCTTTCGCCTAAAAGTGGAAAGCGGCGGCATTCCCATCGGCGTCGTTGTTGAATTAGATCGATTGAATGAGGACGATTTCGTCTGGTTGCCGGCGACAAGGAAGGACGCTCGGGCTGATCCAAACCCACGCCGCGGAGTAAGGCCGCACGATCCCCTGCTTTGCAAATGCTCATCGCGAGCATATCTTCTGGACCAAGACAGGAGTTGATCGATGAAATTCAAAGCTATTGTCCACGAAGCCGAAGAGGGTGGATTCTGGGCCGAAGTCCCCGCCATTCCAGGGTGCGCGACGCAGGGAGAAACCCTGGACGAGCTGTTGGCAAATCTGCGCGAAGCCATCGAGGGCTGTCTTTCAGTCGACCTTCCGTCGTCGTCGACTTCGAAACCCGGCAGGATCGTGGAAGTCGCTGTTTGAAGTCCATCTCCGGCAAGGAACTCTCGCGGGTAGTCGAGCGACGCGGTTGGGAGCTCCTGCGCGTCGCCGGAAGCCATCATATCTACGGAAAGCAGGGAAGCGTTGTACGTCTCTCGATTCCGATACATGCAAATAAGCCGCTCAAGACTGGCCTCTTGCGCCATCTTCTAAAGGTGGCGGAAGTTGGCGAAGATGAAATCTGAACTCGATTACTCGGTCTCCCGGCCCATGCGGCGCGCCGTGTAGCGCTCGATCGTCGACAGGCCGTCATAGATCAGCACGGCAAGGGCCGCCACGATCAGTCCGCCCTGCAGGACGAAGGCGAGGTTGTTGGACAAGAGCCCGGCGATGATCACTTCGCCGAGCGTCCTGGCGGCCACCGTCGAGCCGATGGTGGCCGTGGCGAGGCTGATCACCACCGACAGCCTGATGCCGCCCAGGATAATCGGGGCGCTGAGCGGCAGCTCGACCTTGGTGAGCCTTTGCCAGCCGGTCATGCCGGCGCCGCGCGCCGCCTCGACCACATTGGCCGGCAGCGTCGTCAGGCCGGTCAGTGCATTTTCGAAGATCGGCAGCAGCCCGTAGAGAAACAGCGCGATCAGCGTCGGCTTCTCGCCAAAGCCGACAGCCGGCACGGCGAGTGCCAGGACCGCCACAGGCGGAAAGGTCTGGCCGATATTGACCAGGCTGCGCGACAGCGGCAGGAACTCGGCGCCGGCCGGCCTGGTGACCAGGATGGCAAGCGCCACAGCGACGATGGTCGCGGCCACGGTGGCGATCAGGACAGTGCGCAAATGCAGCAATGTCAGGGTCAGCAGGCTGCCCTGGTTGTAGATCACCGGCGAATTGTTCTCTGTCAGCGGCTTCAGCAGCGGCTCGAACCAGCCGGGATTGGTGACGAAGGCAACGAGCAGCATCACCAAGGCAAGCCTGAGCAGCGATGGAAGCCAGGCCTTCATGCCGGCCTCGCCGCGCGTTTCACCAGACCGTCGACCGTGACGCGGCCAAGCGGCTTGCCGTCGGCGCCTGTGACCGGCAGCGCCGGCCGGCCCGACCACAACAATTCAGCCAGTGCATCGCGCTGGCTGGCATCGCCGGGGATCGCTTCGCCTTCGGCGGTGCCCTTCTCCACGACGTCGCGCACGCGGCCGAGCGAAAGCAACCGGAATGGCCTCTCGCTGGCGCCGACCAGGGTTTCGACGAAGGCGCTTGCCGGCTTCGCCAGGATCTCGGCGGGCTTGGCGTATTGCACAAGCTTGCCGGCATCCATCACGGCGATCTTGTCGCCCATATGCACGGCCTCTTCCATGTCGTGGGTAACGAGGATGATGGTGGTGCCGAAGCGCTGCTGGATCGCCAGCAGATCTTCCTGCGCCTTGGTGCGGATGATCGGATCGAGCGCGCCGAACGGCTCGTCCATCAACAGCACGTTGGGCTCGGCGGCGAGCGCGCGGGCAACGCCGACGCGCTGCTGCTGACCGCCGGACAGTTCGTGCGGGTAGCGCGGTCCGAAGGCTTCGGGATCGAGCTGGTAAAGTGTCATCAGTTCGTCGACGCGGGCCTTGATGCGGTCCTTGTCCCAGCCGAGCAGCACCGGCACGGTGGCAATGTTCTGCGCCACCGTGCGATGCGGAAACAAGCCGTGGCCCTGGATGGCGTAGCCGATGCTGCGGCGCAGTTCGTAGCCGGGCAGCGAACGATTGTCGGCGCCGTCGAGCTTGATGATGCCCGAGGTCGGCTCGACCAGCCGGTTGATCATGCGCAGCAGCGTCGTCTTGCCGGAACCGGAGGTGCCGACGATAACGGCGATGGTGCGAGGCTCGATGACCATCGAGACATCATCGACCACCGTCGTCGCGTCATAGCGCTTGGTAATGCCTTCGATCTCGATCATGCCGTTTCAACCCTGCGCTTGGTGGCAGTCATTTCGATCACCGCGTCGAGGATGATGGCGGCGGCGAAGGCCAGTGCCACCGTCGGCACGGCGCCGAGCAACACAAGGTCCATCGCCGTCTGGCCGACGCCCTGGAAGACGAACACGCCAAAACCGCCGCCGCCGATGAGCGCGGCAATGGTGGCGAGGCCGATGTTCTGCACCAGAACGATACGGATGCCGGTGAGGATGACAGGAAAAGCCAGCGGAAACTCGACGCCGAACAGGCGCTGTCGGTCGGTCATGCCCATACCGCGCGCCGCGTCGTTGGCGGCCCGCGGCACGCCAGCGAGACCGACCACGGTGTTGGCCACAACCGGCAGCAGCGAGTAAAGGAACAGCGCGACGAAGGCGGGCGCCGTGCCGATGCCGCGAATGCCGAGCGCGGCAGCTCCCGGCACATGCGTGGCAACCCAGCCGAGCGGCGCGATCAGCAGGCCGAACAGCGCGATCGAGGGAATGGTCTGGATGATGTTGAGCACGTTGAGCACGCCGGCGCGCAGCCTTTCGACGCGATGGCAGAGGATGCCGAGCGGCAGACCGACGATCACCGCGGCAAGCAGTGAACCGAGCGCCAGCGTCACGTGCTTGGAGCCTTCGGCCCAGAAACTGTCGGCACGGTTGGTGTATTCCTTGAGGATCGACAGATTGTCCCAGCTTCCCGAAATCAACAGCAGCCCGATCG
Organism: Mesorhizobium sp. M1409; assembly: GCF_040317535.1. NCBI lineage: Bacteria > Pseudomonadati > Pseudomonadota > Alphaproteobacteria > Hyphomicrobiales > Phyllobacteriaceae > Mesorhizobium > Mesorhizobium sp. M1409. The sequence continues at coordinate 8,329 of NZ_JAMYKV010000028.1, read as the reverse complement.
CCAAAGCCGCGACCACGAGCGCGCCTACCCTCGCCCAAGGCGACAGGGTCAGCCGTGTCAGCACGTCGGCGAGCAAAAGCGTGAAAGCAAAGATAAGAATCCAGAAACCGGAGGCCGGCGAAATTCTTGCAAAGGTGTTGCCCGCCGGCGTGAGAAATGTGCCGGCAACGCCGATCAGCAGCACGAGCGCGGCAAGCGTCACCGCGCTGGCGGCAAGGCGCAACACGAGCAGTGTCTTGAACAGCGCAACAAGTCCCGCGGCGACAATGATGGCGAGCAGCAGCGTCCCGGTCGTTGCCGGCAACGCCTCGAGAATTGAGCGCGCCTCGCCGGGGACGATGCGGTTGGCGCGGAACGTGGCAAAGGGCGCGGCAAAAGCCGCGTAGGCTGATATCGCGGCAATGACCACGCCGAGCTTGTCGAAGCGAACGGTCATGGTTGCCCCTCATGACGGGCGATTTGCCACGTCGCGCAGCTTTCTTTGGGGATTGGCGAAAACCGACGCGATATCCAATCTCCCCCCTTGCGGGGGAGATGGCCGGCAGGCCAGAGGGGGGTGTGAAGGATCGCCAACTTTCGAGCGTCGGCTTGTTCGGAAGCAACTCTGTCGAGGCACGCACTTGTGACGGGTTGAGAGGTCGGCGGGACAGCACCCCCCTCTGTCCTGCCGGACATCTCCCCCGCAAGGAGGGAGATCAGCAGCTTCCAGAGGGGGGTGCCTCGCACCAATGTCACGATGAGCTACGCGCTGACTACTTCAAAAACCCGTTCTTCTTCAGGAAGTCTTCGGCGACGCCCTTGACCGGCTCGCCGCCGACTTGCACGCGCCCGTTCAGCTCCTGCAGCGTGACGAGGTCGAGCTTGGCGAAGACAGGCTTCAGCAGCGTCTCGATCTGGGGATGTTCCTTCAGCACCGCTTCTCGGATGATCGGCGCCGGCTGGTAGACCGGTTGTACGCCCTTGTCATCGTCGAGCACGACAAGCCCGGACGGCGCGATGCCGCCATCGGTGCCGTAGACCATGGCTGCGTTGGCGCCGCTGGTCTGGTTGGCGGCGGCGGCGATGGTCGCCGCGGTGTCGCCGCCGGAGAGCGTGATCAACTGGTCCGGCTTCAATGTGAAGCCATAGGTGGTCTGGAACGCTGGAAGTGCGGCCGCCGAATTGACGAACTCGGCGGAAGCCGCCAGCACCACCTGGCCGCCGCCCGCGACATATTTGCCGAAGTCTGAAAGCGTGGCGAGCTTGTTGGTCTCGGCGACTTCCTTGCGCAGCGCGATCGCCCAAGTGTTGTTGGCGGGCGACGGCGACAGCCAGACGATCTTGTTGGCGTCGTAGTCGAGCTTCTTGGCCGTCTCATAGGCCTTGGCGGCATCTTTCCAAACCGGGTCGTCGGCCTTCTCGAAGAAGAAGGCAGCGTTGCCGGTGTATTCGGGATAGATATCGATCTCACCAGCGATGATCGCCTTGCGCACCACCGGCGTGCCGCCGAGCTGGATGCGGTCTGATGTCTTGATGTTGTTGGCGTTGAGCACCAGCTGGATGATGTTGCCGAGCACGCCGCCCTCGGTGTCGATCTTCGAGGAGACAACCACCTGGGCACTGGCGGAAGCCACTGTTACGCCGAGCGCCAATGCCGCGCCGGCCAGAAGCTTGACTGAGAACATTGTGAAATCCCTTGCTGTGAACCGGAATGCGGTGGCCGCATATGAGCATGGCTTCGACGGCCCGTCGGGGCATACGGTTTCATAAGAATGGGGATCAGCGCAATAATTTTGTTCGGCGGCCGGGGCTTCGACCGAAGTCATCCTGACAGCATCGTGTCAGGTCAAGCGCGATCAAGCACTGGCTTGCGCAAGCCCGTCAGCTTGAGCGCACCGAGCGCCACGAAGCACAGAACGGTGACCGGGAATATCACCCAGTTCAGCATTTCCCAACCCCAGGCGTTGTAAACCATCCCCGACATCAGCGAAGCGCAGGCGACGGAGCCGAACAGCACGAAGTCGTGGAAGCCTTGCACCTTGCCCTTTTCCGACGGCCGGTAGCTGGCCGACACCATCGCCGTGGCGCCGATGAAGCCAAAATTCCAGCCAAGGCCGAGCAGGATCAGCGACGTCCAGAATTGCCACAGCGCCAGGCCTGACAGAGCGACAATGGCGCAGCCGATGAGCAGGATCAGGCCGGTCGCCACGATGCGCTCCGCGCCGAAGCGATGGATCAGCGAGCCGGTGAAGAAACTCGGCGCGAACATCGCCATGACGTGCCAGGAGATCCCGAGTGTCGCGTCGGTCTCCGACAGGCCGCAGCCGACCATGGCCAGCGGTGCGCCGGTCATGACGAAGCTCATCAGCGCGTAGCTGCCGACCGCGCAGAAAAGCGCGGCGACGAAACGCGGCTGCGTGACGATTTCGGCCAATGGTCTGGCGTCGCTGTCGGTGATCGCCACCTTACCGGATGTCTTCGTCGGCAGCCGCAGGAACGACAGGATGATGGCACCGACCGCAGCCAGCGGCAGGATGGAAATGAATGCACCGGCAAACATCACCGGCGCCAACAATTCGCGGGTGAAGATGACGATCTGCGGCCCGAGGATGGCGGTGACGATGCCGCCGGCCAGCACGAAGGAGATGGCGCGCGCCTTGAACTCCGGCGGCGCGTTGTCTGCGGCGGCGAAGCGGAATTGCTGGACGAAAGCGCCACCGACCCCGATCGTGAGCAAGCCAAAGGCAAACAGCCAGAAGCTGCCTTGAAAAAGTGCCAGCGTGGCGATCAGGCCGCCAAGCGCCGTGACGATCGTGCCGATCGTAAAGCCGCCGCGCTGGCCCATGCCGCGGATGATGGCCGCTGCGGGCAGCGCGCCGAGCGCCACGCCGATGTTGAAGCCGGTGATCGGTGCCGTCGCCAGCGATTTGTCGGGACCAAGCAGATATTGCCCGGCCAGCGCGCCCATGGAGATGGCGATAGGGGCCGCCGAGCCGATGATCGCCTGCGAGGCGGCGAGGATCAGCGCGGTGCGACGCGCCTCCTTGCCTGCCTCGACGGCAATTGCCGTCATGATGCGTCCTTGCCGCGCCCCTCGCCACGCACACGGCGTGACACACGGTCGAGCACGGCATTAACCAGCTTCGGCTCGTCTTCCTCGTAGAAGGCCTTGGCGATGTCGACATATTCGGAGACGATGACGGCAACGGGAACATCCTCGCGCTTCATCAACTCGTAGACGCCGGCACGCAGGATGGCGCGCAGCGTCGAATCGAGCCGCGACAGCGGCCAGTCCTCGGTCAGCGCCTGGCGGATGATGGGATCGATGGTCTTCTGGTTTTCGACGACACCCGCCAGAATGGCGCGAAACCATTGCGCATCGGCCTCGCGGTAGAGCGCGCCGTCGACTTCCTTGCCAAGGCGAAAGGCCTCGTATTCGGCGGTGATCTCGAAGACGCCGCTGCCGGCCACATCCATCTGATAAAGCGCCTGCACGGCGGCCAGACGGGCAGCACCGCGCTTGTTGGCGTGGCGCACCGCGGGCTGGCCGGGCGAAGCGGGTTCGCTCACGATCGCGCTCCTAGTTGTTCTTTGAGGGCGATCATGGTCAGCGCCGCACGCGCGGCAAAGCCACCCTTGTCGCCCTCCGAGCGCTTGGCCCGCGTCCACGCCTGTGCGTCGTTCTCGGTGGTGAGGATGCCGTTGCCGATGCAGACCGAGTCCTGCACGCTCAGGTCCATGAGTGCGCGGCTGGATTCATTGGCGACAATGTCGAAATGATAGGTGTCGCCGCGGATGACGGTGCCAAGCGCAACGAAGCCGTCATAATTTGGACCGCCTTCAGTCGCGCCGTCCAGCGCGAAGGTAATCACCGCGGGAATCTCGAGCGAACCTGGAACGGTGACGACGTCGTAAGTCGCACCCGCTTCATCGAGCGCGCTCGTCGCGCCATCGAGCAACGCGTCGGCAAGGCCGTCGTGGAAGCGCGCTTCGATGATCAGAACGCGGGCTTTCTTCTTCGGACGGATAAACGCTTTGCCGTGTTGGGATGTGCCAGCCATAAAAGTCTCCGGGGGGTTGCCGGTGACTTAGGCCGAAGCCGGGTTGACCGCAAGCGGAAGATTGCGGGAGGCGTGTCGTGCCTACCTCTTTGGGCAAGGTGCGGGAACCTGGCAGTCAGCACCAAGGCTTTCAGCCCAGGCGAGAACGGCTTCATGATCCACAACACGGCCGGCATCTACATCGGCCAATGCATCCCGCGTCAGCCGCTCTTCGTCTTTGGAATTCCTCCTGTCCATCAAATCCTTCCTCATTTGAACAGCTCTGCGATATCGGCCATCGGCCGGAAGAGCTTCATTTGCTGTTCTGGGAACGGTAGAAAACTCTCGCGTTGGTAAAAGCGGCGTGCATCTTCGTCCTTGGCATCGACAATAACGGCAAACGAGGCAATCTCGCTCCTTACGCAACGGGAAAGGGCGTCGGCCAGGAGATAGCGGCCGTAGCCTAGTCCCCGATATCGCCGATCAACGGCAAGGCGCCCTAGCAACGTGGCCGGAATGAGCGGGTAACGGGGGAGCTTGCGAACGGTCTGGGCAGGCCAATCGCCAACATTCACGGCAGTCGAAGAGAGCGTGTAGTAGCCGGCGATGGTTCCATCCGGTAGAACCAGTACGAATGGCGCGGCAATGTTCTTGCGAGCGTCTTGTCCGGCCTGAATCCTGAGATATCGATCGAGTGGTTCCGCGCCGCTCTCGAATGAGGTTCTGTCCTGCTGCGGGCCAAGCACCTCAACACGCAAAGGCCCCTCAGTCGAGCCCACCCCTCAGGTGCCAGTGGCTTGACGATACCGACGCACTGTATCGTGCAGACGATCGTTCACAGGTCTCGGATTGACAAGAGCATCCACGAACGCGCGGCTGTCGCGCACGGACAGATCGAAGCGCTGATGCTCCTCAATGGCTCGGCGGGCAGCCTCCTGAACGCTGGTCAAGACAAAATCCGTCACCGTTCGGCCCTGAAGTGCCGCAGCGTGTTCGATAAGGTTCTTCTGGTCGGTCGTGACGCGTGTTTCCAGACGCTCGCCACGGACACGACTGCGTGGTGGATCTGCGGTCATCGTCGTTCTCCTGGCAACAATGTACGGCCCATGGCCGGTAATTTCAAGACTGCGAGGAAGTGACGTAACAATCGGTAGCCATCAAAGCCCCTCTTTCGCGGCCTCCACAAGCCGCGCCGCGTAGCGGGCCATGGTGTCGATCTCGAGATTGACGCGGTCGCCGACCTTGCGCTCGCCCCAGGTGGTCACGGTCAGCGAGTGGTGGATCAGAAGCACGTCGAAGCGCACGCCTTGCACCTTGTTGACGGTGAGCGAGGTGCCGTCGAGCGCGACGGAGCCCTTGGGCGCAATGAACTTCGCCAGGTCGCGCGGCGCCTCAAGCGTGAAGCGCACGGCGTCGCCTTCATCCTTACGCTCGATGATCTCGGCCATGCCGTCGACATGGCCCGAAACGATGTGACCGCCGAGTTCGTCGCCGATCTTCAGCGCCCGCTCCAGATTGATCCGCGTGCCCGATTTCCAGCCCATCGCCGTCGTCAGCCTTAGCGCCTCTTCCCAGGCCTCGACCTCGAACCAGCGTGCATTCGAGCCACTGTGGGGCAAGCCCGTGACCGTCAGGCAGACACCGCCGCAGGAGATCGAGGCGCCGATGGCGATGGTGTCGGGGTCATAGGCGGTGTCGATGCGCAACCCCACCCCTTCCCTGAGCGGCTTGACGGAAGCGACAGTGCCGACATCGCTGACAATCCCGGTAAACATCAGATATCCCTTATCCACTCGGCGTAGCTGTCCTCGCCGAAACGCATGTCGCGAAGCTTGCGAAAACCTGCCGGGATATGGTCAACGTCGATCGGCGATGCAATGCCGTCATCGCCGATCGCTTCCGGCCCCTGGAACAGCACGATGCGGTCGACCAGCCCATCGGCGAGGAAGGCGCTGGCCACCTTGGCGCCGCCCTCGACCAGCACGCTTGCCAAGCCGAGCGCGGCCAGATCCTCGAGCAGTTCCGGTAGCGCGACGCCGCCCTCATGTGTTTCAGTGCCGATGAAGCGCACGCCGGCGCGTTCGAGTGCTGCGCGCCGCAGCGGATCGGCCTCCAGGGAAGCGGCGACATAGAGCGGCACCCGGTCGACGCCCGAAACCAGCTTCGAGGTCTCCGGCAACCTGATCTGGCGGTCGAGCACGATGCGCGCCGGCGAGCGGTTCTCCAGCCCCGGCAAGCGTACCGTCAGGGCTGGATCGTCCTCAAGGGCTGTGCCGATGCCGACCAGTATGCCGTCCGCCTCGGCCCGCATCAGATACACCTCGCGGCGCGCGATATCGCCGGTGATCGACACCTGCCCCTCGCCTTCCCGGCCGATCTTGCCGTCGCTGGAAAGCGCAAGCTTGAGAATCACTTCTGGGCGTTTTCTCAATGATCGGATCAAATAGCCGGCCATCTGCTCGGCCGCTTCCGCCGCCAACACCTTCTCGACCACCTCGACACCGGCGGCACGCAGGATTGCGTAGCCATTGCCGGACACGCGCGGATCGGGATCGCTGGCCGCACCGACAACGCGCGCGACGCCGGCATTGACCAGCGCATTGGCGCAAGGCGGCGTGCGGCCATGATGGGCGCAAGGTTCCAGCGTGACATAGGCGGTAGCACCACGCGCGAGCGCGCCGGCCTCGGCCAGGGCCTCGGTCTCGGCATGCGGGCGGCCGCCGACAGCGGTGACGCCGGTGCCGACGATCATCGGGCCGTTGCCGTCATCGCGCACGATCAGCGTGCCGACTGACGGGTTGGTCGAGGTGCGCCCGGCATTCTTCCGTGAAAGGCGGAGCGCCGCCGCCATGAACCGGCGATCAAGGGCGGCCTGTTCGCTTGCAGTCATGCTTAGCTGGCGTCCTCTTCGCCTTTGACTTCGTCTCCCTTGAGCTCGCCCAGCAATTCGTGGAAATCCTTGGCCTCGCGAAAATTGCGGTAGACCGAGGCGAAGCGGACATAGGCGACATCGTCGAGCGACTTCAGCGCTTCCATGACCAGTCGGCCGACTTCCCCCGAAGCAACCTCCGTCTCGCCGGAACTTTCGAGCTGGCGCACGATGCCGGTCACCGCGCGGTCGATGCGCTCGGGATCGACATTGCGCTTGCGCACGGCGATCTCCACCGAGCGCAGCAGCTTGTCGCGGTCGAACGGCACTTTGCGGCCCGATTTCTTGACCACCACGAGGTCGCGCAACTGCACGCGCTCGAAGGTGGTGAAACGGCCGCCGCAATCGGGGCAGACGCGCCGCCTGCGGATCGCCGCGCCATCCTCGGCGGGGCGCGAATCCTTCACCTGCGTATCTTCTGACTGGCAATAGGGACAGCGCATTGAGAATGCCTTTGGTTGGCGAATCCGGTGAAGCGAAAGGCTTAGAGGTTTTTGCAGCGATGGCAAAGTATCGGCACCATGCCCTCGCCCTTCAGCCAGAGAGATAGCGAGGCGCGAGCAAGATTGCCAGCCTCGCCAAGCAGCCGGACTGCGTTCCGATGTCGTCAGGGAGCGACGTCGGCGGTCGGGAACCCGCACGAAACGCCGAGGCTGCGATAGGCCTTGGTGAAGCCATCCATGGATATGCTTCCAACCGGCGCGTCGCCAAAGGAAACGTCAAGCGCCGATGCCCGCCGCATGACGCGCAAGAGCGCCAGGCTGGTCTTGGCCTGGTTGTCCACGGTCCAGCTGAGCCGGCCGTTCACGGCACCATCGGAATGGAGCTTTGCGGCGACGCGGCCCTTGTCATCGCCGAAAGCGGCGGCGACCGACTTGCCGGTCGGCAAGGCCTTGTTGTCGACGGAGATGGTTATGGATGGGTAGGCATCCGGCGGCAGTGCATCGCCGTTCGTGATGATGAGTGTCAGAGTGCCGCTCTCGCCGCCAGCGCCGACAAAGGCGGTTGATGCCGCGCAGGTCTTGCGGAGATCCTCACCGGTGTCGACCTCGTCGACCAGGGTCGACCACCTGCCGAAGGTTTCGAGCTTGGGTGCCGCCTGGGCCGGCGAAGCGGGCGCGGCCTGAGGACGTGCGGGTTGCGCGGGTGCGGTTTGCGCCAAGGCGATGGCGGAGAGCGGCAAGGCCATCAAGGCGGTCAGAACGCCAGCGACGGCAAGGTCGGCGAGACGAACAATTCGTATCATCAAGGCTCCTGTCGGACGCACCTGCCTTGGCCCCCCCGCGCGCCGAGGGGGGGGCAGAAGCTGCGACAAACCTTACCGGAAACCCAGCAAGGGTTAGTGCGGGGAAACGGAGGTCCGCCCCCCCCCCAGTGGCGT